>JAAEQG010000640.1 GCA_024231775.1 bacterium | reverse complement strand
CTGAAGTCCGCGGCTGTGCGCCTGAGAGTGTACCTGTTCAGAGGGGTGCAAGTCCCCTCCAGGCAGACGCTTACTGTCTGTAACCGAAGGAAAGGGCGTCGTCGTGAGGCGGGGTCCGAAGCAACTGGAGGTGAACCATCGGTCCGTAGGATGACGAACGTGTTTCGGCCGGACGTTGCGGCGAGCCTGCAGCCGAAAGGTGAAGCCCAGACCGCATCTGTGAGGCCGCGTGCCTGAATCAAGGCATCAGTGGACGGGCAGGTGTGGAAGCCCAGCGAGCTGAGCAAGCGTGTTAAAGCGACGCTGGGGCACGTCAGGTGGTTGGCGATGGAACGATGGGAAGTTCGGGTGCATGAATCAGGGAGACCTGGACGGGGTCCGCCGGTGTTCATGCTGGATGACCAGCCGAAGAGCCGCCCGCCCAGGAGTCAGAACGTTCATAGTAGCGATGAAGCGGGTTAACTCCCGTGGAGTGAAGGGACGTAGGAAGGTGGATGGGTGAAGTCCGCAACGCAGGAAAGGACACCGGTCTCAGTGTCTCGGGCGACCGGGGCTAACCCGGCCGGAGAGGTCCGGGCCCGTTGGGCGTGGACAAAACCGGCGGTGTGGACGGAGCGCATGTTGACGGCCCTCGAAGGAGGGGTCAGAGGAGGCGTATGGTTTAGCCTGATTGACAAGGTGTATCGCCCGGCGAACCTGCGGGCTGCTTTTGCCAAGGTAAAGGCCAACGGCGGGGTAGCGGGGTGTGACCACCAGACGATCGCGATGTACGAGGTGCATCTGGAAGCGAACCTGGGGGACCTGTCGGAGCAACTGCGTTGCGGCGAGTATCGGCCGCATCGTATCCGTCGGGTCTACATCCCCAAGACGGGCAGCCGTGAGCTGCGTCCGCTGGGCATTCCGACGGTTCGCGACCGGATTGTGCAGACGGCGTTGCGGAACGTGATCGAGCCGATCTTCGACCGTGACTTCGCCGAGCACAGCTACGGTTTTCGGCCCGGTCGGGGCAGCAAAGATGCCCTCCGGCGGGTCGATAGCCTACTGAAGGCCGGTTACACCCACGTAGTGGATGCCGACCTGAAGAGCTACTTCGACACGATTCCCCATCAGCTTCTGATGGAGCAGGTCCGAGACAAGATCGCAGACGGGGGTGTGCTGAAACTGATCGAGGTCTTCCTGACGCAAGGCGTTCTGGATGGTCTGGAGACGTGGACGCCCACCTCGGGCAGCCCGCAAGGGGCGGTGATTTCACCGCTGCTGAGCAATGCCTACCTCGATCCGCTGGACCGCCTGATGGAGGGTCAGACGGTCGAGATGGTACGCTATGCGGACGACTTTGTGATCCTGTGCCGAAGTGCGGCTGAGGCTCAGCGTGCCTTGGAGCGGGTACAGCAGTGGACGGTGGATGCCGGCCTGACGCTGCATCCGGACAAGACCCGGATTGTGGACGCGACGGAGGAAGCGTTTGAGTTCTTGGGCTATCGCTTCGACCGTGGCCAGCGCTGGCCACGGGACAAGAGCATCAAGAAGCTGCGAGAAACGCTCCGCATCAAAACGCCGCGTAAGCACGGGCGCAGCCTCGGCGACATCATCGCGAATGTCAATCGGACGACTCGGGGTTGGTTTGAGTACTTCAAGCACGCTTCGAGCATCAGCGTATACCACAGCCTGGACGGATGGATTCGACGACGCTTGCGGCGCATCCTGCTCAAGCGTCACAAGAAGCACCGCCGTAACGGGATGGGGCTTGCGCACTATCGCTGGCCGAACGCCTACTTTGCCGAGCAAGGGCTGTTCAGCATGGAAGCAGCCTATGAGCGGCTCCGTCAACCCGTTGGGCGGTGAACCACCGACCGGAGAGCCGGATGCGGGAGAACCGCACGTCCGGTTCGGAGGGAGGGGAGACCGGGAAACCGGTCTTCCCTACCCCTATCGTTGATTGGCCAGTCATCCTGGACTTGGTAGCACGGGTGGGCGTCGTTCACGTCACGCCGTTACGGCGGTAGTACGCCGTGGGTTCTGGAGCACATACGACCGAGCATCGGCGCGGCTGCCGGTTTACGCAGTTGCCCAGGTCGTATATCTTCTGGCTGCGCGCTGGTTTTGGGCGCGCGACGCGACGGGTGACGACGAGTCGGGTCCGGCGAGGTCGGATCCGTGGAGGCGGACATTTGCCGGTTCTGTACGCGGTTACACTCGGGGTCAGCGCGCTGCTGCTGTTTCTGGTGCAGCCGATGGTTGGCAAGATGATTCTGCCGGCGCTCGGTGGTGCCCCGGCGGTGTGGAACACCTGCATGGTGTTCTTTCAGGCGGTGCTTCTGGCTGGCTATGCCTATGCCCACGGATCGGTGGGGTGGCTGGGGGCGCGGCGGCAGGCGGGGCTGCACATGGTTCTGCTGCTGCTTCCGCTGGTTGCTCTGCCGATTGTGATAGTGACCGACTCGGTCCCCTCGTCCGCGGATAACCCTGTTTTCTGGCTGCTCTGTCGCCTGGCGTTGGGCGTGGGATTGCCCTTCTTCGTGATCTCGACGAACGCTCCGGTTCTGCAGATGTGGTTCTCCGCGACCAGCCACCGTTCCGCGAAAGACCCGTATTTTCTGTATTCGGCGAGCAACGCGGGCAGCATGCTCGCCCTGCTGGGGTATCCGCTGATCGTCGAGCCCCTGTGGGCTCTTCCCGACCAGTCGCTACTTTGGGCTGGAGGGTACATCCTGCTGGTGGGGCTGGCGTTGGTGTGCGCGGTGGTGCTGTGGAGGTCCCCCCGGGCGGCGGACGCTTCGACGGCGCCGGGATCCGAGGCGATCGCGGAGGATACCGAGTCTCCGCGGGAGGCCTCGATCCGACCGGTGACCGCGCTGCGACGTCTGCGCTGGATCGTGCTGGCGTTCGTGCCCTCGAGCCTCATGCTTGGGGTGACCACGCACGTAACCACGGATGTGGCTCCGGTGCCGCTGCTGTGGGTGGTTCCACTCGCTATCTACCTGCTGTCGTTCATTCTGGTGTTCGCGCGTCCGGCGCCGTTGCCGCATCGGTTCATGGTGACCCTGCTGCCGTTCGTGGTTGCTCCGGTTGCGCTGATGACGGTTCAGAACGTGGCTTCGCTGGGCTGGTTGCCGGTTCCCGCGGATCTGGTCCTGCTGTTTGTGGTGGCGATGGTCTGTCACGGGGAAATGGCCGAGGACCGGCCTGCGCCGCGTCACTTGACCGAGTTTTTCCTGTGGATGTCGTTCGGTGGGGTATTGGGTGGGCTGTTCAATGCGATCGTCGCCCCGCTGGCGTTCGACACACTTCTGGAGTACCCGTTGGTAATGGTGCTGGCGTGCCTGGTGCTGTTCCGGCGTGGGGCGGAGGGGCGCAGAGGGTTTGCGTACTTGCTGGATGTGGGGGTGCCGATCGGCGTGGGGCTGGCGGTTGCTGGTTTGCTGGTGTTGTTGCGGTTCGGGATGGAGTTCTCCAGCGCGCCGCTGGGGTGGACCGTTCTCGCCCCTGCCGCCCTGTGCGTGCTGGTGCAGTGGGTGTGGGAGCGTCCGCTCCGCTTCGGGTTGAGCCTCGGCGCCGCCCTGGTGGTTACGGTGGCGGTGTCGCGGGTGGATGCGCAGAAGACTCTGTATGAGGGGCGCAACTTCTACGGGTGCAAGTCCGTGCGTGCGGATCCCGAGGATGCCCATCACGAGTTCGCCCACGGTAGCACGGTACACGGTGCTCAGTGGACCGATCCGCGCGGGCGGCGGACCCCGCTGACGTACTTCCATCCGACCGGCCCGGTGGGGGACGCATTCAGAACATACAATACCACCCCTCCCACGCCGCGCGTAGCCATTATTGGCTTGGGGGTCGGGGCGATGGCGACTTACGCAAAGTCAGGCCAGCACTTTGACTTCTACGAGATAGATCCGGAGGTGGAGCGCGTGGCCAGCGATCCGGCGCTGTTCACCTATCTGCAGGATTGCCGCGGTACTCACGACGTGATACTCGGTGATGGTCGCCTGACGCTGCAGAGAATGCCGGACGGCCACTATGGGGCCATCTTCCTCGACGCGTTCAGCTCCGATGCGGTGCCCACGCACCTGCTTACCCGAGAAGCCATGGAGGTTTATCTCTCGAAGCTCGACGACCGTGGCATTGTGGTATTCAACATCACTAACCGCTACCTCGACCTCGCACCCCTGCTGGCCAATCTGGCTGAGGATGCGGAGCTGGTGTGTCTGTCGCGCTACGATCCGGCGAACACGCCGGGGACCGAGTTCCCCGGGAAGAGCGCTTCCCGGTTCCTGGTCATGGCCAGACGGATTCAAGACATCCGCCGGCTGGAGTACGATCCGAATTGGGAGCAAGTTCCGACCGACTCTGGGGTCGGCGTTTGGACGGACCAGTTCACCAACATACTCCGCTTGGTCCGTTGGCGGTGACGGCCGGCGCAGCGCGGTTGAGGTCGGGGTGGATTGCTTAGCGTACTTCAGTGTTCGATGGAAGCCGATTCGCGACGATGCAGGATAACACGCTAACCGAACGATGCCCCGTTCGCCGCGGTAGGTGGTGGTGGTGGCTTTTGGCCGGCGGGGTGGTTGTCGGCGCTGGGCTGGTGGGGTGGTTTGCCTCGGCCCCGGGGGATGATGCTCAGCCGGTTGCCCTCGCGGAGGTGGTGGGGCGCGGTGCTGCGGCAGGGTTCGACGTCCTGTTGATTACCCTGGACACGACCCGCGCAGACCGGATCGGCTGCTACGGGTACGCGGGGGCGCGGACTCCCGCACTCGACGGTCTGGCGGCGTGCGGGGTGCGCTTTGACCACGCGGTCAGCAGCGCCCCGACAACGCTGCCATCGCACGCCACGATTCTCACCGGTCTGAATCCGCTCCAGCACGGAGTACACCAGAACGGTCTGACGCCGCTTCAAGAGCAACACGTGACGCTGGCGGAGCGGTTGGGGCAGGAGGGTTATGCAACGGCGGCGTTCGTGTCCAGCTATGTGCTGGATCGGCGCTTCGGTCTGGGGCAGGGGTTTGACGCTTACGAGTTCGCGGTGGGGCCGGGGCTGCGTGGCGATCCGGAAAGCCTGGTCCACGAGCGTCGTGCCGATGCGACGACGACGTCCGCGCTCGGTTGGCTTCGTGATCGGGAGAAGGTGGCGCCCGACGCCCCGTTCTTCCTGTGGGTCCACTACTTCGATCCGCACTACACGTATGACTCGCCGCTGGGTGGTTCGGCGGACTTCGCGGACCAGCCGTACGACGCGGAGATTGCCTTCGCCGACCTGCACATTCGCCGTCTCCTGGATGCCCTGGAGAAGTCGGGGCAGCGCAACCGCACGCTGATCGTGGTCGCCTCGGATCATGGAGAGTCGCTTCACGAGCACGGAGAGGCTTATCACGGCGTATTCCTCTACGAACCGACCATGCACGCCGTGCTGATCCTGTCCTGCCCCAGTGTGTTCGAGCGTGCCTACCGGGTGGACGATCGGTTGGTCGGGACCATCGACATCCACCCCACGGTGCTGGAGCTGCTCGGTCTGCCGGTGCCCGAGGGACTTGATGGGATCAGCCTGTTGGCGTCTGACCCGCCGGTCGATCGTTCCATCTACATCGAGACCCACTTTTCGCGGTTGTTCGGTTGTCAGGAGCTGTTCGGCCTGCGTCGCCTGCACGACAAGTATATTCTGGCACCGACGCCGGAGTACTACGATCTTCGCCGGGATCCGAAGGAGCAGAACAACCTGTACGCGGATTCCCCGCCGTCGCTTGCGGGACTGGAGGCGAGTCTCGCGGGCTTGCTGGACTCCGCGGGGGTCAGCGTGGGGGTTTCCTCGCCGCTCGCCATGGATGCCGAGGTTGCCAGGAGGCTGGGCGCGCTCGGGTATGTTGGGGGGGCTGAGGTTTCGCGCACAGGCCCGCTGCCGGACCCGAAGGATCAGATTGCCCTGATTAACCAGACGACGGAGGTGGGCATCCTGATCGGGGCGGAACGATATGCTGAGGCGCTTCCACTGGCGCAGGAACTGGTTAGTGCGTGCGAGGCCTATGATCTCCCCGTTCGTCAGCTTGCCGACATATACATGCTGCTGGATCGTCCGGATGATGCCATTGCGACGGTGGGCGGCTTCGTGGGGCGTTACCCGTCGGTGGAGATGTTGGTGTATCTCGCCAAGTTGCAGTTTGCCGCCGGTAACCACGACGCCTGTTCGGCGGCGCTCGATGCTGCGGAGGGGCTCGATCCCGCATGTGGGGCGGTGGTCATGCTGCGTGGAGACCTGGCGTCGGCGGAAGGGCGGTTTGGTGAAGCCATCGTCCTCTTCGAGCGCGCCCTCGAACTCGATTCGCAGAGGCTTGGCCCTGAGGTCCGCGTCCGGCTGCGGCAAGCCCGGTCCCGGGCGGCAGGTACTTCCCCAGGTCCGGGCTAGAGCTTGGCTCACTCATCGATTCGGCGTCGCTGTAGCTGCGGCCCCAAGGCTGGTATAGTGCGTGATAGTGCCGAAATGGAAGATGACCGTACTGCATCATTCGTGACCGCAAGACGCGTTCTGGTCCTGGCTGGGATGGGGATTGGTGTGGCGGTGCTCTGTTGGAGTTGGATGCTTCGTGAGCGTCCAATCTCCATAAGGCCAAATGTGCTGCTCGTGGTCTTGGATACCACGCGTGCCGATTACCTGTCCTGCTATCGACCCGACCGACGGACCACGCCGAGAATCGATGCGCTCGCGGCGCAGGGCACGCGCTATAGTCGGGCCTATGCGACCAATTTCTGGACGCTGCCGTCGCACGCGACCATCCTGACCGGGCTTTATCCGACTGAGGTGGGGGCCACCTCCGAGACGAACCACCTGCCGGAGAGTGCGCAGACCATCGCCGAACGACTGGCTGCGGCGGGGTATCAAACCGGGGCGGTGGTGTGCAACCCGTGGTTGAGCACCGAGCGGGGATTCGCCCAGGGTTTCGAGATGTATACGGAGATGTGGCGGAGGGGCAATATGCCCGGCCCACTGGCTATCGCGGAGGACTGGAGACAGCCTGCGGCCGACCGAGCGGTCGAGTGGATCGACACTTGTGCGGCGGAGGGGACGCCGTTCTTCCTATTCATCAACTTTAACATTGCGCATCTACCTTATACGCCTCCGCCTGATCTGCGGGCCCGATACCTGAGTCGAGACTGGTCAGCGGATCGGCTCGAGCGTGCGGCGGCGATTCTCGACGAGTGGTCACATGTCGCCGGCGCCGTCGAGCTCAATGCGGCGGACCTGCGCCTTCTTGGTGAACTGTATGCCGCGGAGGTCGCCCTGGCTGACGAGTGGGTCGGACGGGTGGTGGGGGCGTTGGAATCACAGGGCATCCTGGATCAAACGTTGGTGATGGTGACGGCCGACCACGGGGAGAACCTCGGCGACTATGGGATGATCGGGCATGCGCTGAGTATGTACGATACCACCCTGCACGTGCCCTTGGTGGTGCGCTATCCCGCACGCTTCAAGCCCGGTGCGGCGGTGGATGAACTCATCAGCCTGGTCGATTTGACGCCGACGATTCTGGACGTCTGCGGGCTGGGGTCGGACGACGCGAGTGAACGGATGATCCGCCGGTGGAGCTGGTGCTCTCCTGAGCGCGAGCCGCGCGACGCGGTCTTCGCCGAGAATGGGCGCCCCGTGAACGGGATCACGCTCGTGCAACATCGGTTCCCGGACTTCGACACGGAGCTGATCGACCACCCCATACGCACGCTTCGGACGGATGAGTACAAGTTAGTCTGGCATGTGGGGGTGCGGACTGAGCTGTTCAATCTCTCGTCGGTCGGTGGGGAGTTGCACGACGTGGGGTCGGCGGTGCCCGAGGTTCGAGACGAGCTGCTGGAACAACTCGAAGATTGGGCGGCGAGCCTCGACGCGCCCGGCGACGTTGCCGCGTTCGAGAGTCAGGACCCCGAAACCCTGAACCGACTGCGCGGGCTGGGGTACGTCAGGTAGGGGCGTTCGTGGGGCGGCACTCCCTCGGGCTGGGGCCGGGGCTGCCTCGCCATCGTCCGTAGGGCGGGACGTTTTCGGCCCTGGGGGCGCAGTGGATTCCCTGGTTCTGCCACGTAGCTCCTTTTTCCGGGGCAAGTGGACACCTGCCGCCAGTCGATAATAGATCAGTATGGATTTGATGACGTGGACAAGCTGAACCTGGAGTGTGTCATGGCGGGAAGAACGTTCTTACTCACCTTTTGTGCGGTGGCGCTGGTGGGAGTGGCAGTCGATGCTGCGGAGATACGGGTGAATTGGCAGGGGCAGGCGACGGAGCAATCCATCGAGCTGTCCCCTGGCGGTCAGGCCACGATCGAAGTGTGGTTGACGTTGCTCGAGGGGGAGCTCATCTCGACGGTTATCTTCAGCAATCAACCGGCGGATCTTGTCACCCAAGTGAGCACGGCCGTGGACGCTACGATCAACTGGGACGACGGGTCCGTGTCCGATGCGGTTCTGGGTTCTCCGGAGCAACAGGTGGTGTTCGCCGCTGCGGGTCTCTCGGAAACGCTCACCGGTCCGGGCGATTTCATGGTGGGTACGCAGACCATCAGGCTCGACGATGCGGGCACGGGCGCAGATGTCGAGATTGCCCTCAGCCATGATCCGCTGGCACCGTTTATCCTGGATGAGGCTGGGGCCCAACTGACGTGGGACGCGCGGTACAACGCCACCTCGCCGGGGTATCTGGCTTATGGCGATTTCGGGAACCCCGGATGGGGAACCAATTCGGCCAAAGGCCACCAACCGGAGCCCAACCCGCTGCTCATCCGCATCATCCGCGATGGGGTGGATGATCCGCCGCCTACCGATGATGGCAACACGAACGACAATTCAGGCGACGATCCTGGCGATGATCCCGGCGACGATCCCGGGGATAACGTGGACGACACCGATGACGATGGTGTCCCTAACGATGAAGATGACTTCCCCAACGATCCTGATGAAGATACTGATACCGATGCTGACGGCGTGGGCGACAACGCAGACGGCGACGATGATGACGACGGGGTGCCGGACGAAGAAGATGATACACCGCAAGGTGATACGATCGGCGACGACCCCGGTAACACCAATGACAATGGAAACAGCAACACCGCCACTCCGCCCACCGGTGGGGGTGGGGCTGCCCCCAGTCCGTGCGGCGCAGGGCTCGTGACGGGGCTGCCTCTGGGGATCGTGGGGTTGCTGTTCCTGCACAACACCGGGCGCCACCGCGGGCGGAGAGCGCGCCAGTAGACCGTTTGAGTCAGGCGACGTTCAGCAAGGGCGTACCTTCGGGGCTGGTTCTTCCAGCCCCTTTTCTTTGGCAGGATCGTTGGCAGGCAGGGCGGGGCGGTGGTTCAGTTTGTCCCTTGCAGCGTGTGCCAGCGGGCCATCTTTACCGAGTACGGGCCAGTGGGGATACGTCAGCGGGGGCAGAGCTGGGCGTACGCCCGGGCGTACGCGTCGACGGTGTGGGGGAGGCTGTATTCTTCGCAGACGTGGGTGCGGGCGTTGTGGCCCAGACGTCGGCGTAGCTTGGGCTCAGCCACCAGCCTTCGTATCGCTGCCCCGAAGGCCTGCGGATTCTCTGGGGGGGCCAGCAGGCCGGTCACCTCGTTGCGGAGGACCTCGCGGTTGCCGGGGACATCAGTGGCGACAACGGCTAGCTCGCAAGCCATCGCCTCCAGCAGGGCATTGCACAGGCCCTCACTGCGGGAAGGGAGCAGCAGCACGTCCGCTGCCTGGTACCAGTCGACGATCGTCCTCTTCACCCCGGGAAAGCGGATGTCGTGTTCGGGCAGCTTGGCGGCGGCCCAGCGCTGCAGTTGCCCGTTCAAGCGGTCCTCGCCCACGATGGCCAACGTGTAACGATCTGCCGGAAGGTTGGCGGTGTGGATGGCTTCGAGGATCAGTTGGTGGTTCTTAACCGTGCTGAGGTTTCCTACGGCGAGCAGGATTGTGCGATCGGTGGGCAGGCTGAGGCGTCGGCGATTCTCCGCCCGGTATTCCCCGGGACGGAAATGCGCGGAGTCCACGCCATTACGCAGCACCTTGAAGCCGGTAGGGCGAACGCCGAGGGTCTGGGCCAGGGCGTGACGCGCCGCCTCGCTGACCGACCAGCGGGCGTGATAGCGACGTAGGGCTCGTCGCCAGCGCCAGCGGGTGGTCATTGATGGGGCGGCGGCTTCGTCGGTGAAACCGTGGAAGCTGAAAGCCATCCTCGGCACGCCCGCGATCCGGCAGGCGGTTACGGTGTCGGCGATGGTGAACAGTTCTCGGTTATGAACCAAGTCCACCTTCAGCTCGGTCAGCAGCCGGGCCAAACGCAAAGCCCATGCCCGATTCCGGGCGGGGTCGTCCAACGAGATGATCTCCACCCCTTCGCGCACCTTCGGTCCGACGGCAGCGTACCCGTTGCGAAAGACGATGACGTGCCGGAAGCGGTCGGCTGGCAGCCGGTTGACCACCTGGGCCAACTGTCCCTCGAGTCCCCCAATGCCCCAGCGGCCGATGAGGTGGGCGATGGTGATAACACCTTGACCGTCCTGATGAGCGCTCGCGTCCCCCAAGGAGCCGCGGGCTTCAGCCCGCGCGGACGCCCCGCATTCGACAACGTCGCGTTCGGACGCACGTTTTCCGTCCGGCAGAGGCGGCGCCGCAATGCGGTCTTCGGTTGTCGAATGTTCGTCCATTCAGCTCCAACCGTGATCGGCGCACCACCACCAGCCCCGGTCTGCCGGGGTCCGAGTGCGTCGGTCCAAGTGCCCATAATATCGACAGTTACAGCGTGCGAGTTGGGTTTTGGCGGGACGGATTCGGTTGACCATACGCGGGAGCATGGGCGTTCGCGCCATCAGCGTCCCTGTCGGCATGGGTCAGGCCGGTTCTGCGGGTCGGTTGCTGCTGCTGTCGTTATCGCCGTCGCTATCTCGGGACGACGTGTCCGGCAGGGGCCAGAAGACATAGTCGCCGTCAGGGGGCAGTGAGGGGCCTTTGGGGATTCGTTCTCTGCGATCGCCGAAGCGCTCGTGGTGCTTCCCGCCGTCGTCGTCCCGGTCGATCCCCGCGGAGTAGATCAGGAAAGCACCATCGGCGATTCGGTAATGGAACGGGGCACCTGTGTACGGGTCGATGATGTCATCGCCACCGAGGGTTACGAGTGACTCGGGCCATCGGTCGTGTTCTTCAGCGTAGCTCATGATCGCCACTACCGTACGCAGGCCTCGCTGGTGAGCGACGAAGCGTCCCCGAAGGCTGATGTACGGCGTCAGCCTCGCGACCATTCCAGTCGCACCGCTACGCGCGAGACTCAGCATGTCGCCGAGCCCGAAGGAAGTTCGGATCGCCATTTCCGGGATCTCCGCCCACAGCGGATTGGCGGGATCGAGCCGCACGTAAACCGGCTGGGCGGCGAGTTCGAAGAAGGGACTCATGGCCCTATCGATTTCGCCGTACCAGCGCTCAGATGGATAAAGCCAAAGCGTCTTGGCGAATCCGATCCCTCCGCCGAGCCAGCACAATCCTTCACGCTCGTCGCCAAGCACGAGCACCAGATTCGGCGGCGGGGCAAGCACCTCTTCGAGAATCTTGGCGTACGACGTGCGCTGGCCAACTGAGAACTCCGGCCACATGTAGGGCGAGAGACAGTGATCCATCGCCAACCCCAGGATCGAGAGCCCCATCAGGTCTCCGGCGATGCCCGGTTCTCGTCGCGCGTGCTGCGACATGCGCGCCAGCATGTGTAGCGAATCCGTCAGGGCCTCTAGGTCATGACGCTCGTTTGCGTGACGCGCACGCAAGCTGATGAACCTGGCGTGCTGCTTGAGCTTCTTCGTGAATGTCATGTCCGATGTGTGTGCCCGGTTTCGGGTGAGTGGATAGAAGCATTTGTCGATCTGCGCCGCCTGCTGCGTAAGTTCAATCGAGCGCGCGTTGTCGTCGAGCCAAGCGACGAGTTCCGCAGAGAGTGGCTCGGATGATCTGTCGATCTCGGGCACCCATGTGCCAGCCGGTGGCTCGGTGCGGGATTCGATGGCTGACAGATATGAATCGGCGGCGTTCGGGCTGATGGTACGCCCGAGGCGATTGAGGCGTTCGAACGGGTCCTCAGACGGCCCGTCGGCAGTCGGCCCGATCCGCTGGGCGACTATGAAGGCAACGACCAGAAGCAGTATCACTCCGCCGCCGATGGCCAGGCGGAATCGCCAGCGCTTCCGCTTCTCCTCCGGCAGAAACCAGAGAAGTGCGTGGATCATGTTCCCGAGTGCGCTGCTGAGGCCTGCCACTTCTTGACTCTCACCGGAGTTGGCTCGCTCACTGCTATGCCCTGAACGATTGGGCCTAGCTGGCGTAGCCTACGGGCGGGTGGAGCGTGGCGTCAAACGGCGGGGCTTTCGTGGTACGCCCGTCCCCCACGCCGAGATCCGCAGGTGGGGCTAATCAACGACATGGGACACCCGTGTCTTGATGTTCAATCGGGGGGGACGCCGGCTGCTACTGGCCACGAAGAAGCACAAAAGGCGCAAGACGGGAGAATGAAGCTCTCACCACTCGACTGGCGGCGTCTCTGTTCTTCTCTTTCCTGCTTTGCGCCTCTTGTGCTTCTTCGCGGCAGTTCACACAGGGCGGTTCTTGGTGGGCGGCACCCCGCCTGCTGCCCTACAGGTAGAACTTGATTCCCTGGGCCAGGGGCAGGTCCTTGGACCAGTTGATCGTGTTGGTCTGGCGACGCATGTAGGCTTTCCAGGCGTCGCTGCCGGACTCGCGGCCGCCGCCGGTTTCCTTCTCACCGCCGAATGCGCCGCCGATCTCCGCGCCGCTCGTCCCGATGTTCACGTTGGCGATTCCACAATCGCTGCCCACCGACGAAAGGAACTGCTCAGCCTCCAACAGGTTGGTGGTGAAGATGGCGGAGCTGAGGCCCTGGGGTACGTCGTTGTGGATGGCGACGGCTTCGTCCAGCGTCTTATACGTGATGATGTAGAGGATGGGGGCGAAGGTCTCCTCCTGCACGATCTTGAACTCGTTCTTGGCTGCGGCGATGCACGGAGTGACGAAGCACCCGCCGGGGTACTTGTCGCCTTCGAGCTTCTCGCCGCCGCAGAGGACCTCGCCGCCTTCCTGTTTGATGCGGTCGATGGCGTTCATCATGTCCTGCACCGCTCCGGTGTCCACCAACGGGCCCATGAGGGTTCCCTCTTTGATGGGGTCGCCGATGGGTACCTGCTTGTAGGCCCCGAGTAGTTTCTTGACCAGGGTGTCGCGCATGGAGTCGTGGACGATGATCCGCCGGGTGCTGGTGCAGCGCTGGCCGGCGGTGCCGACGGCGCCGAAGGCGATCGCGGGGATGGCCAGCTTCAGGTCGGCGTTGGGGGTCACGATGATGGCATTGTTGCCGCCCAGCTCAAGGATGGTGCGGCCGAAGCGCCCGCCGACGCTCTCGCCGACCTTGCGCCCCTGGTAGGAGCTTCCGGTGAAGCTGACCAGCGGGATGCGCTTGTCGTTGACCAGGCGCGCGCCGACCACGCTGCCGCGCCCGACCACCAGGCTGAAGATGCCCGGACAGCCGTGGCGGTCCATGACTGGGTTGATGATGTTCTGCACGGCGATCCCGGTGAGCGGGGTCTTGCTGGAGGGCTTCCAGAGCGAGGCGTCTCCGCAGATGGCGGCGAGAGCGGAGTTCCACGCCCAGACCGCGACGGGGAAGTTGAAGGCGGAGATGATCCCGACGATTCCCAGCGGGTGGTACTGCTCGTACATGCGATGGCCGGGACGCTCGCTGTGCATGCTGTTGCCGTAGAGCATGCGCGATTGGCCGACGGCGAAGTCGCAGATGTCGATCATCTCCTGCACTTCGCCCCAGCCTTCCTGGACGATCTTACCCATTTCGAGGGTGACCAGCTTGCCGAGGGCGTCCTTGTGCTTGCGCAGTTCGTTGCCCATGTCGCGGACCATCTCGCCGCGGATGGGCGCGGGCACGGTACGCCACTTGCGGAATGCCTCGTCAGCCTTGGCGGTGACGGTCTCGTAGTCCTGCTCGCTGGCTTGGGCCACCTGGGCCAAAGGCTCGCCCGTGGCGGGGTTGTGCGACGTGATCAGTTCGCGCCCTTCGGTAGGCAACCATCCCGCGCTGCCCCAGCATGCTCCCGAGTTGACCGCTTTGATCCCGAGCTCATCGAATACCGCTTTCATTTGTGTCTTCCTCGAACACTGGTCCAGCCAGGACGGGTGACCTTGCGTTCTCCGCGCCGCTGCCCACGTCAGACTGCGCCTCGCGAAGACTCGCTTACCCTCTCCGGGAGCCTCACAGAAGAAAGACCCTCCGCGCACGGAGCGCCGGGGATTGCCTGGGGACTCGACATGCATGCTGATGCTGAGCCACGCTCAGCCGCACCGCTTCGGGCCTCACCCGCCACCGCGGAAAGCCCAGTAGACGGCCAGCAGGATCACTGCCCCGCCGAGTAGATAGCTCATGTCTGTTCACCCCCTGATGGGCCCACGAGGATTCGAACCTCGGACCTCGTCGTTATCAGCGACGCGCTCTAGCCAACTGAGCTATGAGCCCTCTTTGCTAGCGGTGGCGTCGAAAGGGACGCCGAACCGCAGGGTCGGCCAATCTAGCACGCCTCGGACGCTTGTCAACGGTGGTGATCGGAGGGCAGTAGAGCGGTGGGCAACGAGGAGAATGCGGTGTTCCGATGGGCGATTGCGGGGCTGCAAGGCGGCGTTAGCAGCATCACCAGGGGAGTGCTGAGGCTGAAGTCGTGAACGACGGGCATGCACGGCGGAGTGGTTCGCGAAACAGGTGAAGCCGGCTGACCCTGACGCCGATGAATAAAAACTGAGCGAGCGGCGTAGGAAGCGACTAACCAGGACCCATAATCTCGCCCACATGTGCGCATGACCGCTGAACGACTTTCGAGATCGGCTACGCGATCACCGGATACCTGTGTCCGGAGATCTAATGCTACCTATTTTGCTCATCCAGAAGTACCGGCAATCTTTGCCTATATTGTCTATTATCCTTGGCTTATCGCTAGGGGTGGGATATAACGCGCTTGATTGGTAGACCTGCCCTGCGGAACGACCTACTTGGAGCGGAGACCCAGCTCGATGAGTACAACGATTCGTGCCCGCCAGAAGGCCTCAAGCCCCGATCCGATCGTCAAGACCTGGAAGCGCTACCTAAAGCAGAGAGGAGTCGAGGATCGCAACGAGTTGGTGGTCCACTACAGCCACTTGGTGCATACCCACGCCGCCAGGCTGTCGCGCAAGCTGCCCGCTCAGATCTCCTACGACGAGATCAGCAGTGCGGCGTTCGACGGCTTGATCGAGGCGGTGGAAGCGTTCGACCCCGACCGTAAAGCCAAGTTCGAGACCTTCTGCCAGCAACGCATCTCCGGCGCGGTGATGGACTGGCTCCGCAGCCTCGATCCGCAAAGCCGCACGGTACGCACCTTCGAGAAGCGGCGCCTGTACGTGAAGGAGATGCTGGATGCCGAGAACGGACAGCCGCCGACGCATTCGGAGATCGCCAAGCGGATGGAGGTAGGCCAGAATCGATACGACGCACTGTGCCGGCTGTCTCAGCTCGGCAAGGAAGTGCATTTCAGCGCCATGGAACCGCCCACCGACCGAACCGGGCGAACCTCGACACGCACGTGGGACATCGGAGATCATCACGAGGGCGATCCCTCGACCCTGGTCTCGAGAGAGATGCTGGCGGACCACATCACCCGGGGACTGGCCCGAGAGGAACGCCTGGTGCTCGTGCTGTACTACTTCGAAGAGCTGACCATGGCGGAGATCGGCTCGGTGCTCAACCTGTCCGAGTCGCGGGTCAGCCAGATCCACAAGGACATCCTGGGGCGGTTACGCCATCGCTTCGGCAAGGAGCTTGCCGAAGAGTTGGTAGCCTGACCGACGCGGCGGTTGTGGCGTTAGCGTGAGGCGCATGCCGCGCGTGGGGATCGCTGCCGTTTGTGCGTGGTCTCCAGGTTGCGTACCATCCATCCGATGGAGCGCAACTTCAAACTGCTCATCGCCTACGACGGCGGTCATTTCCACGGGTGGCAGCATCAGCCGAACCTGGACACGGTGCAGGGGACGCTGGAGCAGTCGGCCCGACGGGTGCTACGCCACCAGGTTGACCTGATCGGCAGCGGGCGCACCGACGCCGGGGTACACGCCGCCGGACAAGTCGCCAACGTGTTCACCACCAGTACGATGCAGGCAACCAGCGTGCGGCACGCGATGGGATCGCGGTTGCCCAAGACGATCAGTCTCAGGGAGGTGGTGGAGGTTTCGCGGGCGTTCAACGCTCGGCGCTCGGCGCTAAGCAAGCTGTATCGCTATCGAATCCACAGCCGATCCGCTCGGCCGGTGGTACGGTTGCAGCAGCAGTGCTGCTACCACTTTTGGCATCCGCTGGACGTGGAGCGGATGCGGGCGGGGGCGGCGCACTTCATTGGCGAGATGGACTTCAGCGCCATGGCTTCGGCGGGGTGCGTGCGCGAGACTATGGTGCGGACCGTGCTGCGCTGTGACATCGTGCGGCACTACGACGAGGTTGTCATCGACGTCGAGGGCCGAGGCTTCTTGTACAACCAGGTGCGCAACATGGTGGGCACGTTGATCGAAGTTGGACGGGGGCGCTGGGAGCCCGAGCGGGTCGGAGACATCCTCGCCAGCCGCCAGCGTTCCGAAGGAGGCCCAACCGCGCCGGCCCGCGGTTTGTGTCTGCAATGGGTGCGATATCCCGCGGAACTGCTTACGCCGGAGCGCGCTGAGGGGGACGACGAGGAGTAGCCTTGGTGGATCAAGATGCCCCCACCGTCTGCGCGCCCTGGCGACAAGCTGCCAATGGCACCGAGCGGTTTGGGGTCTAGTGCCGTTTCAGTTAAGGTCGTGTCGGTTCCGCCGGTCATGGTGTAGCGGCCTGCGTCTCGCAGGCCGACGGCCGGCGGGGACGCCGGCCGCTACTAACCACCGACCACTGACAACCACATGAGAATCTGCCAGATCATCACGCGTCTGATTGTGGGGGGGGCGCAGGAGAACACCCTGCTGACCTGCGAGGGATTAGTAGCGCGGGGGCATGAGGTGACGCTGGTCGCGGGGCCGGAGACCGGACCGGAGGGTTCGCTGTGGCTGCGGGCTGAGCGCGGGGGGTATGAGTTGGTGCGGCTGGACTCGCTACGCCGCAACGTTCAGCCGGTGCATGACCTGCGTTGCCTGGCGGAGTTGCGTCGGCTGCTTAGGGCGGGGCGGTTCGACGTGGTCCACACCCACAGCAGCAAGGCGGGGATTCTCGGCCGATGGGCGGCGGCGCAGGCTGGGATTCCGCGCATCGTTCACACTATCCACGGGATGAGCTTCAATCGCACGCAGTCCGCTCCGGTGCGGTGGGTGTATCGCCTGCTCGAGCGGCATGCTGGGCGGAGGACGCACGCCTTGGTGAGCGTAGCCGATGCGATGACTGCTCAGGCGGTGGCTGCGGGTATCGCCCCGGCGGATAAGTTCTGCACGATCCGGTCGGGGATGGAGACCGCTGGGTTTGCCCCTGACGAAGCAACCCGCGCGGCGGTGCGTGCGGAGTGGGGGGTGGGCGCGGATGAGGTGCTCGTCGGCACGGTGGCGCGGTTGTTTACGAACAAGGGCTACGAAGATCTGCTGGCGGCGCTGCCGCGGGTGGCCCGGGAGTGCCCGAACGCGCGGTTCGTCTGGGTGGGAGACGGCGCCAACCGCGCCGACTACATGCGGGAGATGGAGGGTCTCGGGCTGAGCGATCGCCTACACCTGACCGGTCTGGTTCCGCCGGATGAGGTTCCGCGGTTGATGAAGGGTTTTGATGTGCTGGTCCACGCATCCCGGTGGGAGGGTCTGCCGCGCTGCGTGGTCCAAGCCCTGCTGACCGAGGTGCCGGTGGTCAGCTACGACAATGACGGGGCTCCGGAGGTGGTGGTTGCGGATCAGACCGGGGAGTTGGTTCGCCTGGGCGACACGGCTGGTCTGGCGGAGGGGATCATCCGACTGGCGGGAGACCCCACACGCCGCCATCGCCTCGGCGCCGAAGGCCGACGCCGCTGCCTCAGCGAGTTCGATCATCAGCGCATGGTGGATCAGCTCGAGGCGTTGTACGCGCGGTTGAGCTCGATGGCGGGGCAGTGATGGAGTTTGCCCGGGCCGAGAAAAGGGGACATTCTACTTTTTTCTGATCGAAGACCCTGTGAGGTGGATAAAAAGTAGAATGTCCCCTTTTCTTCTCTGGACTCAGCGTCTTCTCTTCATCACCATCAACCCGCCAAGTGAAAGCAACACCAGACTGCACGGTTCAGGGACTTGGGCGAGGCGGAAGCCTACGACGTCGTACTCGTTGTCCGGGCTGCCGCCGATGCCCCGGTAGGAGGACGCGAGCCAGGCGTCCTTGCCGTCGCACGCCCCGCCACGCGTCCCGCGCGCAAGATGGGAACCGCCAAGTACAGCCTCGTTCCACTCCCACAAATTTCCGCCCTGGTCGAACGTGCCATAGGGGCTATCGCTGTTCAGGTGAGCCCCGAACTCCGTGCGGTAGTACGGGCTTCCGATGGTGTAACCCGCGGGAAGCGGGTAGTGGTACATGTCGTAGAACGTGGCGTTGTTGCCGCCACCATCGAGATCGTTGCTCGGTACGCTGTCGCTGCTCGTCGGATAGTCCCAGTAGTTGCCCGTCACGCCGTCGTTCTTGTGATACGCAGACTTGTACCACTCGTCCTCCGACGGGATCACCCAGGTGGCGTCCGGCTCACGCGTGATGAGCAACAGGGCCGCGAGGCTCGTCGCGCCGTTGAGGAAGTACGAGCCGTCCTCAGTATCGCCGCTGCCCTGGCCATTGTGCATCCAGTTCGAGAAGCGGGCTGAGTCGCCCCAGGAAACGTAGTTCACCGGGCGGTCGGCCCAGTCGGCAGCCACACTATAGGTGTAGTTGGGCGACGAGCCGCTCTGCTGAATCTTGCAGCCTCTGCTGCTGCTGGACCACATGGAGCTGCTGTACAGCCCATAAGTGTCCGTCGCCGCCACGGCGTTGAGGAACTCGGTGTACTGCCCCGCCGTCACCTCGTACTTGCCGATGTTGTAGGCGTAGTCCACAGCCCCGCAGATACGGTCCGGTCCATACCCCCCGTAGCTCTCGCCCGACCACTCCCCGGTGTTCCCGAGGTTGCCAACGGGCACCGTCTCCATATCCACGTTCGCCTGGACCCCCGAGACGCACACCAAAACCGCCACCCCAATAATCATCGTAAAGCGT
>JAAEQG010000639.1 GCA_024231775.1 bacterium | reverse complement strand
GAGCAAGGAGACCAATGCGGTGAGCATAGCCACGCCGGCGGAGGGTCCGTCTTTGGGGATAGCCCCCGCGGGTACGTGAATGTGGAAATCCTGGCGACTGATATGCTCGGGATCGATACCCAACGCCTTGCAGCGACTGCGGATGATCGAATAGGCTGCCTGCGCCGATTCGCGCATGATCGAACCGATTTGACCAGTGAGGTTGAGGTTCGCGTTTCCGGGCATGCAGGTGGCTTCCACGAATAGAATCTCGCCGCCGACCGGGGTAAACGCCAAACCGGTGACCACGCCGGGAGCGGCGGTCCG
The DNA here is from genome assembly GCA_024231775.1 of bacterium. Taxonomy (GTDB): domain Bacteria; phylum Planctomycetota; class Phycisphaerae; order UBA1845; family UBA1845; genus JAAEQG01. The sequence goes on along the minus strand of JAAEQG010000639.1, from coordinate 9,312 downwards.
GGCGGCGATCTCCGACTCATAAGCCACCGGCCCCAGATCGTCGGTGATAGTCTTCAGAGTCACCTTGGCGGATCTGCCCCCGCTGCGCACGATGGACACCGCCCGACTGCGACAGACTGCGGCGATGCGCCGCTCCAACTCGCGGACGCCGGCTTCGCGGGTGTACCCGCCGATGACCTTGGCGAGAACCTCGTCGCTGAACTTGAGCTGAGCAGCAGCCAGTCCGTGGGCCTCGAGCTGCCGCGGGACCAGATAGCGCTTGGCGATCTGGAGCTTCTCCCTGCGGGTGTATCCGCTCAGGTAGATCATCTCCATGCGATCGCGGAGTGGGGCGGGGATGTCCTCGAGGTAGTTAGCCGTCCCGATGAACAGCACCCGCGACAGGTCGAAGGGGACATCCAGGTAGTGATCGACGAAGGTGTTGTTCTGCTCCGGGTCCAGGACTTCGAGCAGGGCGGATGCGGGGTCGCCGCGGAAGTCCTGGCCGATCTTGTCCATCTCGTCGAGCATGAACACGGGATTGCACGATCCGGCTTTGCGAATCTCCTGGATGATCCTGCCGGGCATCGCCCCGATGTACGTGCGTCGGTGGCCGCGAATATCCGCCTCATCACGGATCCCGCCCAGAGACATGCGGATGAACTTGCGGCCCAGGGCCCGGGCGATGCTCCGCCCCAGCGAGGTTTTGCCCACCCCGGGCGGTCCGGCGAAACAGAGGATCGGCCCGCGCCCATCCGGCTTCAGTTGGCGAACGGCGAGGAACTCCAGAATCCGCTGCTTGATCTTCTCCAATCCGTAATGATCGGCGTCGAGAATCTCCTCCGCCTGATGGATGTCCTCCTGGTCCGCAGTCTTAATCTCCCAGGGCAGCGCGCAAAGCCAAGCGAGGTAGTCCAACGCCACCGAGTACTCCGGGGACGCCTGGGGGATGTGGGTCACCCGCTCGATCTCGCGCTCCGCCTGCTTGCGAACCGCGTCCGGCATCTTGGCGTCGGCTACGTCGGTGCGGAGTCTTTCGATCTCCGTGTTCCGGGCATCGTCCGCCCCGAGTTCCTGCTGAATCGCCTTGAGCTGCTCGCGCAGGTAATACTCCCGCTGAGTCTTGTCCACCTGGGAGCGCACCTGGGTTTGGATCTTCTGGGAGAGTTCCAGGATTTCGAGCTGGCCGACCAGGGCTGCGTTGATCTTGCGCAGGCGATGGGCCACGTCGAAGGTCTCCAGGAACTCCTGCTTGTGAACCACGCCCAGCGGGAGATTGGCTGCCAGGAAATCCGCGATGCCGCCCGGCGTTTCGATACTCCGCAAGACCACCCGGGCGTCTTCGGGCACGTTGGCGGACAGCTCCATCACGCGCTCGGCGGCTTGGCGGACGGTGTGGACCAGCGCCTCAATCTCGGTGGTGATTTCGCCGCGGTGCTCGTGCGGGTGTACGGTGGCTTCGAGATAGGGGGCTTCGCGCACCAGGTTCTCAAGACCGACGCGGGCGATGCCGTGAACGATGATGGTTTCGCTGCCGTCGGGCAGCTTATACATCTTGAGGATGCGGCAGGCCGTTCCGATTCGATAGAGGTCGTCCAGTCGGGGATCCTCCTGCTCCGCGTTGCGCTGGGTGAACACGCCGATCAGGTGGTCCCCGGCGAGGGCCAGGTCCAGGACGCACTTGGACTTCTTGCGGCCGACGTTGAGGGGCATCACCGTGCCTGGAAACGCTACGGTCTCGCGAATGGGCAGCACGGGGAGGGTCGCCGGAATCTCGGTGTCGTCCGCGGAGTCTCCCGCGCCATGGGCAATGGCGACCACCTCATCCGGTCCGTCCTCGAGCTCGATGGAATCCGGTGGGCGATTTTCGCTGGATGAGTCTGTAGTCACGTTGAGCTCGTTATTAGGTTGGGGCTGCCCGCGGCAGCACGATCCACACGTATCCGTTGCGATATGACGCACGGGTTTGGCTCTCAGCCACCGGGACGGGCAGGGGAATCTTGCGATGGAACTTGCCCGAGTCAATCTCCATGACCAACACGCTGATCTCGCCCTGGGCGTCGGGGATCTCGGGCTTCGGTCGCACCCCGCGGAGGTGCAACACGCCCTGGTCGATCCACACCTCGATCTGGGCGCAGGACATCCCCGCCAGGTCTGCGCACACCACAAGCCGGTCTTCCAGTTCGTAGAGGTTTGTGGGCGGGTCCCAACTGTCCCTGCCGGAGGAGCGGAAGTAGTTGCGGCTGTTCATCTCCTCCATCATGGAGTCCATGACCGACCCCATCTGCCCGGCCATTTTCTCGAAGAGATCGTCAGGGGGTTGTGCCTGCTTTTCCATGGCTGCGACCTTTGCAGACGGCGACCGATGCGGATCCGTCTGGGATCTTCCCCGATCCATCGCCGACGGTCAAACGGGGGACACGCCCACGGGCTCCGCGCATGTTTGGTTGGCCGGTGGCGCCCTACGGAGGATCGTCAGGTCCGTTGCCCTGTGGCGCGCTCAGGTAGGGCTGGAAGGCGGGCTCGATGTCGTCCCACCACGATTCGGTGATGGAGAAGGCGGTGATGTCGGCCTGGTTGTCGAGCCGGACGATGGCGTTGATGTTGGCGTCCTCCGCGTGGATGCTGGCCAGGCGCTTGGCGAAGGCCCGGTTCACCCGGCGCACCTCATCGTAAGTGCGCGACAACTCCTTGAGTTCCCAGTCCGGAGTCTGCCCGCGTCGTTGGCGGAAGAACTGGGCCAGCAGATACATGGAGACGGCGCGAAAAGTTGTCTGGTCCGGGGTCGAGAACGGCAAGTGGGTGAACACCATGGGGCGCAGCTTGTCCAGGTGCGGGCAGCCGCTGGTGGGCATAATCAGGCCCATGAGCGAACTGACCCCCGCCTGAAGGGCGCAGCGGTTGACGTAGGTGCGGTCCTCAGTCTGGACACTCACCTCCACTTCCGCGAAGGACACGCAGTCGGTAAACGCGATTACTACCGGAGCCAGATTCACCGCGACCGGACAGTGCGGGTGGCGCTCCGCGTCCAGTGGGCAGTTGGGGCATTGGTAGAAGGCGAGCTCCGTCCACATGGGGCGGTCGGCGATACGAGGGGTCGTGACGTCCAGGGTCGGGTGGCTCATAGTGAGGGCAAACTCTCGAGAGCTGCCGTCATCGAATCTGAAACCGTACGTGATTGTGGTGTCCGTGGACATGAAATGACTCCAAGTGCGTTCGCCGAGAGTTAACCCTATGGCTGCCGCCTGGCAGAGCCCGTGCGTTCCCTGACCTGCTCCACGAACCGTTCGACGTCGGCGGGCTGCGGGAACACGTTGGAGGTGCCGCCGATTTCCACGCTCTTGCCCTTGGACCTCAGGAAGACCAGGGCGATCTGGGGTTTTTCCGCGGGACGGGCTTTGACGGACACATCGCCGATCTCGGACCAGGGGATGAGGTCATCACCGAATCCCAGCAGCCGCAGAATGAGTCCGTCGGAAGCCACCGCCACACACATACCGCGCTGATACCGCCGATACAAGAACCACGCGAAGATAATCATGCAGATCAGCCCGAGCAGGGCTGTGATCGAGATGAACTGTTCCCACGCTGAGGCTGAGGCCCACGCGCCCAGAGTGGGAAGATGCCTCAAGTTCATCCAACTGCCGCCGAAGATGCACAGCCAAATGCCAATCACGGCTTTGGGATTGGTCACGCGATAGAGGGCACACCCTTGGTCATAGCGCAGGCCGCACTCGGGACAAGCGTGGTTCGGAGGCAGGCCCCGCAGGGAGTAGTCGCAGCGCGGGCATCTCTTGAACACCGGCGCCGTAGCGGTTTGTCGGTCCTCAGGCGTCACGCCGCCATTCTAGTGCATTATCCACCCAGGTGTAGCGGGATGAGAGAATCCGGGTGCCATGCTCAACCCGAAGGGTGAGCATGTTGACCGGGCGGAACTTCGTAATGCCGCGTTGTTCCTTCGCCTCCTCCAGGGGCTCTGCATCCGATTGTCCGGTTACCCAGGACTCGCTTCGCTCACCCTGGGCTTTATTCCTACGCCCTTCCAGGGCTAAGCCGGACTGTTTGTACCATCCGGAGGGTGGCGAGCACGGTGGAGGACTCAAAGGAAGTGGACTGAACGCAGAGACGCTGAGGGCGCAGAGAAGACGGAGTATGGTGAAGAAGAACCCAGAGGAGACCGTATCCACCCTGTCAAGAGGTGCCCCGGCGTAATCCGGTCGTAATCTCTTGCCGAACAACACTCTGCGCTCTCTGAGTCTCTGCGTTCATGAATGATCCGGGCTGAGCAGCTCATGCCGACCTCACGGCTATGCCGGGATGAAGGCATACCACCAGCCGCCCGACGTCGCCTGATCGCGCGGCGCTCCGCCGCGGCGTTCGGGCGGACTCAGGCTCGGTGGTCAGGCAGACTTTGACGCGGCGTCGTCAGTGGCGCCGTTACCGTTGCGGCTTTCGAGAATCGTGCGGGCGGTGAGCAGGCGTTGGCGCATCTCGCGCATGTCCTTGGGCCGCTTCTTCTGCTCGGGATTGCAGGCGTCCTGGATCAGACGGATGAAGCAGACCGGAAGTCCTTCCATGGTGGGGGCGGACAGCTCCTCAGCGCGCTTCCCGAGGTTGGCCTGGGTGTGGACACTGACGTTCTTGTTCATGTCCGTAACGATAGGCTTGCCGGTGACGATGCGGTGCAGGGCGGCGCCAAGTCCGAAGACGTCGGTCCGCTGGCCGAGCACGTCCCGGGCAACTTGCTCGGGGGCCATGTAGTCCACCGTTCCCTGGACGCGGCTCTTCGCGGTGTGCATGGGGCAGCTCTGCCCGAAGTCGATGAGTTTGACCTCTCCGTCCGCGGTAAGCAGCATGTTACCGGGTTTGAGATCGGCGTGGACGAACCCGCCCTTGTGCATGGCGTGCAAACCATCGGCTGCCCGGGCAAACAACTCCAGCAGGTCGGGAAGGTCCGCACAGAACTTGGGATCCTTAAAAGTCAGACCGTCGATGTACTCCATGAACAACAGGGCGCCATGGACCCGAAGACGTCGCCGGATGTAACGCAGTTCGTAGACCTTTCTCAACACCGGATGGTCCAGTGCGGAACCGGTGGTGTACTCGTCCTTGAGCTGGTTGATGAAGCCCTGGTCCTCCGGGGCCCGCATCTTGACGTGCTTGACGGAGTATAGCGTTCCGGTGGTTACACAGCGGGCCTTGTAGAGCACACTTCCGGCGCCGACGCCGATCTTATCGAGGATCCGATAGTTGGGTATGTTCAGGCTCATCCTTCCGCTCCCCCGCCCCGAAGGGCTGTTTCGCTCTCAATCCGGGCCTTCGACGAGAATCCGGCTGCGCAGAGCAAACTTGCGCGCTGCCGCGCCCAATAGCCGGCGAACGACTCGATCAGCCGCCGCGTACGCTGCTCCGTCTGGTGCATTCGGCCCGCGCAGCGAGACTATTCGTCCCGACCGCGGGCGCCCTCCGGGAGCAACGCGAAACGATTGGCTGTGGGTCCCGCTATGTCGAAGCGTTGGTCGTTAGAGAAACGGCGAAAGAAACCGCGACCCCGATTATCTGAAAGTGGGTGCTATTAGACGCAGGTCGGTTAACTAGAAAAGGATAATCCCGAGAATACCGGTCGATTCCGACTTCGCGTCCTGCCCACGTTACGCAGACTATGATAGGTCGCCAGGCAAGGCTGGTCAACCGATCCTGATTTCCTCCTTTGTCGGCGGTGGGGACACTCGGGAACGCATGGCGACGCGCTCCGGCTGCTTCTTACCGGGCAGAGCCCGGCTGGACGCCACACGCCCGGTGGGCGTCTGGACCTCTTCAGCGGGAGTTCCGACGCCGATCAGCTCCAGGATGGTGATCTCGGCCGGACACATGAACCTGGCCCTCACGGGCGCGGAAACGCCGATTCCAGGGTTAACGTGCAGCCAGGTCCGGCCGACCAGGTGCAGCCCACGGGCCATCCGGCGGGGGATTCGGTCGTTGGTCCAGAGCGCACCGAAGATCGGACAGCGAATCTGGCCGCCGTGGGTGTGCCCGGCGAGGTGGACCTGGGCTCGCCCCGGAGGGATCGCAAATGCGGTGGACGGAAAATGGGCCAGCAGGATGGTCGGCTGAACGGCGGCGTTGCTCAACGCCCGTTCGACCGAGCCGTTACCGGCGATGTCGTGCTGCACACCCGCTATGCACACCTTGGTTGATCCGCGGTTGACCTCGACGCTGGTGTTATTAAGCCATACCAGAGGCAGATCAGTCATGCCCAAGCGGGCGTCGTCGTGGTTGCCGAGTACGGCGAAGGTGCCCAGCGGCGGACTCAGGGGCTCGAAGAAACGCTGACACATTGCGGCTGCACTGCGCCAACCGCATGGCGTGTGGCAGAAGTCCCCGGTGGCTGCCAGGAGGTCGTATTGTAGCTCGCTCAGCAGACGCTGAGCCTCGGCGTGGACCGCGTGCCAGTCCTTGAAGTGCAGGTCCGATACGTGGGCGATGCGCAGACCGTCCACCTCGATGGGGAGTCCCCGAATCGGAACCCGAACATTGCGGACGACAACTCTCGAGTGCATGGAAGCCTATCCCCTGCCTTGACGCGCTTGCCCCCGCCGGTTGGGTGAGAAGGTGTCGCGTCTCTCCCGGAGTATACGATTCGTTTTGACGCGTGGGTCGGCGGTGAGGAGGAATCCTCCGGGCGTCGGGTGGGGCCGGTAACGCGGGGTGGCGGAATAGTTGCGTCCGAGTGGGCTGCTCCGCACAATGTCCGTAGACGGGCGGGGGCTGTGGGCTGGTGATTGGCGAGGATTGGACGGCGAATGAGCAGGTCTAGAGGCAAGTCGAGTCGTAGGTCGCGTAGATCGCCGGCGGTGCGGGTGGAGGCTGACTCCGTTGCGGGAGATGCGGCTGCCGCCAAGGCGTGGATTGGTGGGGGAGGCTCTCGCCTGCTTGACTGGGGCGCGCACATCTTGGTGCCGGTGGGTTTGTTCCTGCTGGTCTGGGCTTGGCATCCGTTTCACGACGTGTTCGAGTTCGACCCCGACGAGGGCAACAACGTCATCAAAGCGCTGATGCTGGCCAAGGGACATGCGCTGTACAGCGAGATCTGGAACGATCAGCCGCCGCTGTTCAGCCACATGCTGCGTTGGTGGTACGGGTTGGCTGGCTGGACGGTTCACCAGGGGCGCCTGCTGGTGTTGGGTTGCTCGGCGGTGCTGGCGTGGGCGTTGTACCAGATTGTGCGCAGGTCGTGGGGCCATGTGGCGGCGTTGGCGGGCGTGGTGCTCTTGGCGACGTCGTACCGATACCTGGCATTGAGCGCGGCGGTGATGTTGGCGTTGCCGACGCTGATGTTTGCGATGCTCTCGTTCTGGTTTCTGGCGTGGTACCGGGACCATTCCCATCCGGTGTGGTTGGCGTTGTCGGGGGCTTTGCTGGCGGTTTCGCTTTTCACCAAGCTGCTCGCCCTGTTGTTTGCTCCGCTGATCTTCGTGGCGATGGTGGGGGCGGTCTGGTTCGGTCGAGAGCGGGGTGAGGGGCAGGCCAGGCGGATCGGGTTGGTGGCGGTGTGGTGCGGCGGGTTTGTGCTGACGGCGGGCGTGGTCCTGTTGGCGACCGTCCCGCTTTCCGAGCTGAGCCTGCTGGTGACTCCGCACCTTGACGCCAAGGAGAAGCTGAGCAGCCCCGGGTATGACCGGGTGTTCACTGACATGGTGAAGGCGGACTACGCGGTGGGACTTCTGGGGCTGGCGGGGTTGGCGCAGATCCTCCGCAGACGGGCGTGGTGGTCGTTGGTTCCCGTGGCGTGGGCGCTGTTGGCTTACGCATCGCTCTATGCACATCGCCCGCTGTGGTATCACCATTACCCGCTGTTGGCGATTCCGCTGTGCTGGACGGCGGGGATCGGGGTGGGGGCGCTGTTTACGCGGGAATCGTGGAAGGCGGTGCTGCCCTGGCGGGGGATGCGTTCCGCAGCGGCGGGGGGGATGTTGGTGGTCGCGCTGGTGGCGGGGACGCTTGCGGCGGCGCGTCTGCCGGGAAAGATGGAGCGGGAATACACCTACGCCGAGCGGTATACGCGCATGGCGGCGAACGACAAGTACATTACGGCTGTGCTGCGCCAGTTCAAGGATCGAACGGACTACATCGTGACCGACCGGCAGATCCTGGCGTTCAGCGCGGGGCTGATCGTGCCGCCGGAGTTGAGCGTGACTTCGGTTAAACGGATGCGGAGCGGTCATCTTTCGATGGACCGTTTGGTCGAACTGCTGGAGGAGTATGATCCCGGGGTGGTGCATCTCTCTTGGCGCAAGCGCATCCCGCTGAAGCCCAAGCTGAATGACTTCCTGACGGCGCGATATGAGCGTCTGTATCTGGATCCGCGCGGGGACCGCTGCTACGTTCGCCGTGATCTGGCGGACGATGCGGTTGTGGTGCTGGAGCGGGCTCGGGATGAAGTGCCCAACTCCTCGGAAGGGCACTACAATCTGGGGGTGCGGCTGGCGTCGGTCGGTCGATACCAGGAGGCGGCCCGGTCGCTGGACAGCAGCCTTACGCTCGAGCCCACGCTTGACGGGTATCGGGTGTTGGCGCCGGTGCTGGCGCGGTTGGGACATGCGGAGCGGGCGGCGGACGCATATGAACGCGTTGCCCGGGTATGGCAGAGACGCGGTCGCCAGGAGGAGGCGAGTCGAGCGTTGGAACAGGCCCGGCGTCTGCGGCAGGAATGATCGGAATACCGGGAAAGGCGGAGTGCGAGTATGAAGATTCGACCGATCGAGGAACATGAACAGGTTGAGTTCACGCTGGATGGAGCCCGGGAAGCGAAGATGCGCATGCTGATCGGGCCGGAGGATGGGGCCAAGAACTTCCACATGCGGCATGTCGAGGTGGGGCCCGGAGGGTGTACCCCACATCACAGCCACGACTATGAACACGAGATTCTAGTGCTCAAGGGATCTGGCGTTGCGACGAGCGCGCAGGGCGAGCGGCCGTTCAGTTCTGGGGATGTGATCTTTATTCCGGCAAACGAACGTCATCAGTTGGTGAATAAGTCGGAGTCGCCGTGTGAGTTCGTCTGCCTGATCCCGGCGCCGGAGGATTGTGCGCGTTAGGGTATTCACAGGCCATGAGCAGTGGGTATCCGACGACATGCTCCGGGCCGTGTTCGAGTATGCGCCGTCCAAGCCCGCCAAGAAGCGGAGCCGCGCCGCGACCAAGGCTCGCTCGAAGACGCGCTCGAAGGCCAGCACCAAAGTACGCTCGAAAGCTCGCCCCAAGACACGGGCGAAGACCCGCCGCAAAACCACGGCCAAATGACCCAAGAAGAGAACCGCCAACCGAATGGCG
>JAAEQG010000638.1 GCA_024231775.1 bacterium | reverse complement strand
GCCGGCGCTGCCGTCGCCGCGGTGCCCGATCCCGGAGGCAAGACGAGAAAACCGGCCACCAAACCGGCCCACAGGGTTGCGGGGACTGCCGCCTTACGGTGCTCATCCGAGGGAATCATCGCTGTGGGTCCTTCCTGGGTCCTGATCCGCATGGGTTCGTCCGTGAGCCAAAGCAGGCACCGGCGGAGTATACCCGAAGCGAGACCAGCTGTCGCCCTTCGGCCCCCGGGAGCGCAGCCACCGCGACCCGCCGCTGGGACCGTGGTGCTGCTCAGCCTGGCGCGATCGACCATGGATCAAAGATATCCCAGTTCCTTCAGGGCCTCGATCTGCTCCTTCGGGAGGCCGGGGCCGTGCCTTACCTTGTCGGGGTACATCTCATAACAGCTCTCCACCAGGAGCGTCTTGTAGGCCCTGAGCCTTTTTTCCATCTCCCGGTGGTGTGGATCATCGGGATTGAACAGGTTCCTGGTCGCGGCGGGATCACTCGCCAGATCAAACGCCTCCGTGCCCCAGCCGTTTCCGTCCAATCTTCTCCACCGATAAAAGGCATCCTTCTCTCTTATGGAGACCCATATCTGTTCCGGCCCATCGCTTGGAAAATGTTTCAAATGGAGTGTGTACATCTCCCTCTCCTTTTTGGGAATGATCGCAAACGGCACATAGGAATAGGCGGAGAGATCCGGCGGCGGTTGACGACCCCTCAGCACCGGGGAGAGATCCACGCCTTCCACGTCGATCTCCTGAGGCACGGTCACCCCGGACAGCCCGGCGACGGTCGGGAAGACGTCAATGGATCGAGTGACCTTCGCATAAACGCCGGGTTTGAGATCCGGGTCGGGTGAACGAATCATCAAAGGCACACCCAGGGCTTCCGGCATGAGGGCCAGGCCGTGGGTCCACTTGAAGGGTCGATCTTCTCGATAGAGGGTTTCCCCGTGATCCGCAGTAAACACAACCAGGCTGTCGTCCAGGATTCCATACAAGCTCAGCTGCCCCAGGAGCTTCCCAAAGAGGACGTCGAGATGATGGACCCTGGATTTGTACAGCAATTCTATGACCCGGACGAGCCGCAGGACCTCATCCTTCGAAAGCTGGAGGCGCTCAATCGTCTCCGGGAAATTCCATTGCAGCTGGCGCCGATTCTCGTTGTATATCGCGCGGTATTCACGGAATTCTTCTTCGTCGAGTCCCTCGGTTTCGGCAGGGTGGAGGCGATGGAATTGAGCCAGGTTCCCCACGGCGTACGGGCTGTGCGTGGTCGTGAAGTTCGTCAGGACGAATGCCCGATAGTCCTTGTCGGATTCCAACCTTTCGAGGATCTCGAGGAATTTGGGATCATCCGCCGACAGTCTTCTGTCAAATGTATTTTCCTCCCGCACTCCCTGCCCGTAGTTCAGCCTGACCGATGCCATGCCGTGGCCGTTCCAGAAGAAGGTCTCATAGCCGCCGTCGGCGAACGCCTCGGAAATCAGATAGGCTTCGTCCATCAGCTTTGTGGGATGCCGGTAGACCCCGTGCCGATATGCCTGGGTGCCGGTGAAGATCGAGGCGAACGCGGGACCCGACTGCCCGGCCTCGGTCTGGTGCCTGGTGAACACCATGGAACCCTGCGCGAACCTCTGCAAGTGCGGAGTGAAGGTTATCTTCCGATTGTAGGGCGACAGATAGTCTTTGTTGACGGTACAGGTGGAGTACAGAATAACCAGGCGAGGCGCCGGAGACTCCGGCTCCGCTTCTCCGCAAGCGAAGAAGCCGGCCGAGACACCGGCGAGGCCGACGAAGCCCATCACCCTCCGAATGACCTTCCCTGAAAATCGAGCCTTCATGACGTCACTGTCTCCGCGATCCAGTCGTTGTGGTTTTCATTCAGCGCCCGCGTCCCGGCCGCCCCCGTCATGCCTGACGGCTCCGGCGACCGCCCGGACGCGCTCGGAGCCGCCCTGCAGCCTCTCGTCAGGTGCCAGGGGCATCGTGACGGCCCGTCTTGCCGTGACCGCCCGTCTTGCCCGGCGCCCGGGTCCCAAGGTACCATGGGCCTCCCGCGTTTCCCGGTGAGCTCCCAAGGAGAGTTGCAGAGTCATGACGCCGAGCCAACCCCCCATTTGTCCCCCTCCGGGGGAACCCCCCATTTGTCCCCCTCCGGGGGAACCCCACAATCCGCTCTCAGCGCCCGGCTGGGCGCGGTCGCCACCGCTTTCCTGGTCCTTGTCCTGGTCCTGGTGGGCTGCTCGGGGACGGATTCCGCGGATGTGTCGCTGCGCGATCTCTCGTGTACCATATCTCGCCAGGCCGTGGCCCTGAACGAGGCGCTCGATTCTGTCACCTTTGCCGGCGGCTGTCCACAGCCGGTGGAGGTGAAGACGGTGTATCGGAAGAACGTGGGACACAAGGGCGTCATCCTGCCCGCGAGGTGTTCGTTCCGCCTCCCGGCACCGATCGCGGGACCCGGGAGGCTGTCGGCCCGGATCGGCTTTCACCCCGGCGACTGGGGCCTCGGGAAGGTTGGCCTGCCGACGGTCACCTTCGCGATCGAGCACGGGGAGGTCGAGCGGGAGCTTGTGCGCGTCGACTTCAGCGATCCCGAGCTGGCGGATGATCCCCGCTGGCTCCGCCGCTCGGTCGAGTTCCCGGCGACGGATGGGGAAGAGATCACCCTGGTGGTGCGGATCGAGCCCGAAGCGGACCGGGGCGGCCCTCAGGCCCACGTCTACATCGCCAACCTGCTCCTGCATTCGCTGGAGTCCATCTCCTTGTCGCTCGACCAGGAGGCGAAGATCGTCCGCGTTCCGCGGGGATTCCGGGAG
>JAAEQG010000637.1 GCA_024231775.1 bacterium | reverse complement strand
GGTTGCTCCGCCTGCCGTGCCCTTGCGAGGGCTTGGTAGTGCCAACCCGCTAACCTCAAACGAAACCGCCGTCTGTCAACCCTGACGCCTCATTCATCCCGCCACCCCACAAGTGCCTTCTTCAGGGACGACTACCTATGTCCCCGGTCTATACAGGGGAGAGGGCAGGGTGAGAGGGCTGGCTGGGGAGTGCGTGACAGTTTGGGCGGGCTTCTGAGCGTTCTGTCACCGAGCGATTGTCTGCGAGCGAACATCGCTGCACCTCGATACCCCCTCGTCGCCCTGAAAGGCCCGGACACCCCTCTTCGCCCTGAAAGGGCGTACTATGACAGCCCAGGGCAACGCCCTGGGGAAGGATTGCCCGAAGCAACGCGAGCCCTGAAGGGGCGAAATAGGGTTATGCCGCCCTTTCAGGGCTTGTGCTTGTCTCGGTCACGAAAACCCAGGGCGTTGCCCTGGGCTGATCTATGACGCCCCGTTGGGGCTATCCCCATTGGGGCTGGCGCCGTTGGGGCTTCTCGATGCGTTGGCAAAAAGGACGCGCCATGGGCCGCATCAGCCCGCATGAACTGTAATGGACCCCCGGCTGGAAACCTCTCGAGCGGGTCACTTGACCGCCCACGGTGTCCAGCGTATGAGCGCTGACATGAGCGTGACGGATGATGAACGGTTCATGCGTGCGGCGTTGACCGAAGCCCGCGACGCCGACGAGGAGGACGAGGTTCCGGTCGGCGCCGTGGTCGTGCGCGACGGTCGCATCATCGGGCGCGGGCACAATCAGCGCCAGGCGCTGGCAGACCCCACCGCCCACGCGGAGATGATCGCCCTCACCGCCGCAGCCGCATTCGTCGGCGATTGGCGGCTGAGCGGTTGCACGCTCTATGTGACCCTGGAACCCTGCACCATGTGCGCCGGTGCGATCGTGCTCGCCCGGATTGACCGACTGGTGTTCGGCACGGACGATCCCAAAGCGGGAGCCTGTGGATCGCTCTACACCATCACCAACGACCCGCGCACCAACCATCAAGTGAGTGTAGCCAGCGGAGTGTTGGTGGATGAGTGCAGTCTGATTCTCCGGGAGTTCTTCAGGCGCCAACGGTCGCTGGGCAAGAAGGGCTAGTGCTGCAGCGCCAGAGGCCATCCCAAAACCCCTCTCCCCTGTGGTGTGCCTGAAGAGTCAGTTCGCGTCAGTGACACTCTTCGGCGCGACCGTCTAGCCTGCTGGCCCGCCACCCGAGGGAGCGAGGCAAGGATGAGGATTCCACGTTCTCCACATCGTTGGACACTCACGCCGCGGAAGGCAATCGCCGTGCAGATTGGGCTGGCGTCGCGCGTGGAACAACGCCGGCCCGAACGCCCCATCAGGCTGGTGGCTGGCACTGACCTGGCGTTCTCGCGCGATGGACGGGATTGTCTCGCGGCGGTGGTCGTCTGGGACATGCGCACGCAGGCTGTGGTCGAGCAGCACGTTGCCCGGCGCAAGCTAGCTTTTCCATACGTGCCCGGATTGCTCTCGTTTCGCGAAGCTCCGGCCCTCTTGGCTGCTTTGCGCAAGCTGAAGCAGGTGCCTGACGTGGTGATGTGTGACGGGCACGGTTTGGCCCACCCGCGGCGGTTCGGCATCGCATGTCATCTCGGCGTAATCCTCGGTCTGCCGACGATCGGCTGCGCCAAGAGCCGGCTGGTCGGCAGGCACGACGATCCGGCGCCGGAGCGCGGGCAGCGTACTCCACTACACGACCGGGGACAGCGTATCGGCACGGTGTTGCGGACCCGTCACGAAGTGAAGCCGGTGTTCGTCAGCGTGGGGCACCAGATCGACCTGCGGTCGGCGGAGCGGATCGTCCTGGCTTGTGCGATGCGCTACCGGCTGCCCGAGCCCACGCGGTTGGCTGACCGACTTGCCGCCGAAGCCAAGCGCAAGGGAACCTGAGCACCGGTTGACGAAGAACGACGACGCGTTGTGGCGTCCAAGTGTTGGGTATACGATATGTCTCGGCGCGAGAACGGGCTTGGTTGGCCCGGGCCGGGCGGTCACCGGCGTCGGATGGTTAGTGGTTAACACAGGCGGACTCAGACCGGGGGTGCTTCGTGAACAAGAGCAGAATCCTATCCGCATGTTGTTTGCTGGCTTTGGTCGGAGGCGGGTGTGTTGATCTGGACGTCAACATACCCGACAACCTTCTCGCAGTAGGGACTCCGTTCGTGATCAGCGGAACCGCCGAGGTGATCGACCGTCACGGTCCCTGCCTGATCTGGATCGGGGAGAACGGGGTTTCATATCACCTGTTCCAGGACCCCCTGCTGGACAGCGGCGTGTTCGACACGATTACCACTCCGGGCACAACGTCGCGGCTCGAGTTGGCGGAACGGAACGACCTGGAGGTGTCTTGTCAGGTCGGGCCGATTATGGAAGTCCAGGACGTCCTGGAGATCGTCGAGTGATCATTCGGGGATGGGCTTGCAGCGGGCGAGCCTGGCAGGAACACCAGCGAGTCACTCCACGGTTACCTCCGCGGTGGGGCTACACCCAAGAACCTTGTCCGCCCGCCCGCAGTTGACGGACACCTCCAGGAACTCGCTGCTGCCGATCAAAGCCACGGGCTCGCCGGTGGCTACGTCGGCGTAGCAGGTCCGCAACGGGCCGACGCACTTTCCGCTGACGTACACTTCCGCGCCGGGTCGTTTCCGAGCAGCGGTTACCAGGTCGTTCCGACGGATGTTCGTAACCAGATTGCCAAAGCGGTCGACACACAGGACCGTTCCCCGCACCACCGAACGGTCATCGATCATGCATTGCTCGACGGGGAAGACCTCGAGATGGGTTGTCGTCGGACCCAGCTCGCGCAGGGGGCGTCCCATGGCCAGGTGGGCAGCCACCGGAGCGATGATATCGCGCCCGTGAAAAGTCGACGAGACTGTCGGCAGGAAGAGTCGGGCATTCTCCACCACGCGCAAGTCCTCCAGGGGGAACTCGCGATGCACCATGCTGATCAGCCCATTGTCCGGGGCAACCAGCATCCGCCCGTCGTAGCGTCCCGCCAGGATCCGGCGGTGCGAGCCGACTCCGGGATCGACCACGACCACATGGACGGTATCAGCAGGATACCAGTTCCACACCTGCCTCAGCACAAACGCCCCAGCAATGATATCCTGCGGTTTCAGATCGTGGGTGATGTCGATCAACTTGACATCAGGAGCCATCGAGTGGATGACTCCCTTCATGACGCCGACGTAGTGATCGAGCGTGCCAAAATCTGTCGTCAAGGTGATGCAGCCCACGGAAAACGCTCCCATGAATGTCCAGTGCTCATCTGCGGCCGGGTGTAGATCCGGCACGCTCTCACCGCGTACTCAGGGTGCAGTGCGCCGGGCAAGCGGGCACACGCGCGGGATTATGGTTCCAGTATACGCCGGGGTACCGCTTGCGAGAAACTGTTCTGATGAATGCTGATCCGCCCGCCGACAACCTCCCCTGGACTGAGCTTCGCCGCAGGATGGTTCGAGAGCAGCTTATAGGACGGGGCATCACCGACGAACAAGTGTTGGCCGCTATGGCGAGCGTTCCCCGAGAGGAGTTCGTGTCCGCACGGTTGCGGGCATCAGCGTACGAGGACAGCGCCCTTCCCGTAGGTCCGGGCCAGTCCATCAGCCAACCATACATAGTAGCCTACATGAGCGAGAAGCTGGAGGTCGCCCCCGGACAGCGGATCCTCGAAGTCGGTAGCGGGACCGGGTATCAAGCGGCGATTCTCTCGGCGATGGGCGCCGGAGTGGACTCGATCGAAGCGGATCCGCAGTTGGCCCGTGCCGCCCAGAACCGCCTGCGTCGCCTCTCGATTCGCGGGGTGCGGTTTCACTACGGTGATGGTTCGCTGGGCCTGCCCCCCGCCTCCCCCTTCGAACGCATCGTGGTAACCGCCGGTGCCCCTCGGATCCCACCGCCTCTGATCGAACAGCTCGCCGAGGGTGGGCGCCTGATCGTCCCGGTCGGATCCGCCGAGCGTCAAGTGCTGCTATGTGTGGTGAAGAGAGGTTGCAGAACGACGGAGCACCCCCTGATACCCTGCCGTTTCGTCAAACTCATTGGCGATCAGGCTTGGAGCGCTTGAGAGGTGGTTCGTCCAGCCACCCCGTGCCAGTGCCCTTTCCAGAACGGCACATGCGCTGGGGTGATAACGCGCCTGTAGCGTCCGGCGTCCCCGCCGGACGTCGGCCTGCGAGACGCATTGCCGGCGAGACCGACACTGCCTTCTCCTGGAAACGGCGCTGGCGACCGTCGGCCCGGGGCGTTCACCGGCGATCTCAGGGGGCAGCTTCCGCCGGTTCGACCTCGAGCTTGCGGGCGGGCAGTTCGCGAATCGAGCCGGTCAGTTGGTTGACGGCAACGATGGCGGCATAGTTCTTGATCTTGCGCTGCTCGATCCTGATCGGCCCGCGGAACTCTTCGTGGAAGGTCACCACTCGGTCCCCAACGGACACGGATACGCGCTGGTGGATGCGTGAAGACACTAGGACACTGGGCATGGTGTCTCCGAAGCCCTTCTGATGGAGGGCCTCCACATGGGCGTCGGCCGCCTTGAGTTCCGCCTCGGCGGAGTCAGCCTGATACATCAACTCGGTAGCTTTTTCGCGTTGCTCATTGGTCAGCCGCTTGAGCTGGGCCATTAAGGGCCCCACTGCCTGACGAATCTTCTCGATGGCCGCCAGGCGCTGGTCCTTCTGCTTTGCGGTGTCCTCGATGAGGCGGATTTCGTCGGGGTGCAGCCCGACGGCAATGGTGGTGGGCACGGCGGCTTCACTTCCCAGGATGCCCGCCTCGATGCCATGACGACTGAACACCACGCCCCCGATGATCGATCCTCCGGGCATGATCAGATTGTCCTCGGTGTGGATGTGGCTGTTCATGACCTCGCGGGAGACACGTATATCTCCCTCAGCGTGGAGGTCGGCTTCGTCGCAGAACTTGGCTGCAATGCTGCCGCCGGCGCGGACCTTCCCTCGGCCGCGGTTCAGGATTCCTCCCCGGACAACGACATCGCCTCCCGCCTCCACCTCGGCCGCCTCAATAGCCTCGCCAACTGTCAGGCTGCCGGTGGTCTTGACCTGAAAGAGATCCTGGACGCCGCCGCGGACGAGCACGTCGGTTTCGACATCCAGGCTGCCCGACTCGAAGTCCACGTTCCCGGCGATTTCAACGACGTCGGTAACGGAGAGTTTGAGGTTGTCGAACAAGACCCTTCCGGCTGTGGTGGCGAGAACGCTGACCCCGTCGTTGCCGAGTTCCACCCCCGCCCCCAGCGTAACCGGCTGAGGCCGGCCCTTGGCCACCAGGGGCGTACCACAGACGTCCACACCGTCCACACCGGCTGTGGGCGGCTGGATCTTCCCGATCAGCCCACCTTCCTCGACGGTCCGGATCGCCGAAACACTGTAATAGTCGATGGCCCCATCTTCGCCATCGTCCACCAGAGGAGTTTCAGGATCGAGGGCCTCCACCCAAGCCACGGTTCCGTCTCGTCCGTCCGCCGACGCCCGTCCGCGGGCCAGCAGAAAACCCTCCTCAGGGAGCGGGTCGCCTTTGGCCAGGGTATCAACGAGCGCCTTGGCGTTGGCCTGGACGTCGTCGCTGGCCGCGATTCCGGCAGCCTGAAGCGCGGCGGTCACGTCTTCGATGGACGGTGTGCCCGCCGGACTTCCGACCGTTTGAACCGTCGCGCTGAGACGGTCCGGTGATACGTTGATGCTGATGGGCGATGTAACGCTCGTGTCCATGATTGACAGCGGTCATCAGCCCCGGCCCGTGGGCTGGTTCTGCACGCCTCAGGCCGGAACGCCCGCCTTCTCCAAGGTTTGCTTGATCTTCTCGCCAAGGGTCTCGGCGGTGAACGGCTTGACGACGTAGTTGTTGACGCCGGCCTTGACCGCCTCGAGGACTCGTGACTTCTCCGCCTCGGTGGTCACCATGATCAAAGGCAGGGCCTTATCGGTCTCGCGCACCTTCCTCACCAGGGTGATCCCGTCCATGTTGGGCATGTTCCAGTCGATCAGCATAAGATCCGGGCGCTGTTCCCCTATCCTGGCTAGGGCTTCAACGCCGTCGGCAGCCTCGACCACGTCGGTCTGCCCGATCTCCGCAAGCACGTTCTTCTGGATGTTGCGAATCGTGCGCGAATCGTCCACGAGTAGGATTCTCATGAGTTGACTCCTGAAGCCGCCAGCTTAGCTGTCGTGCTCGTTTTGCCCACTTCCATCCCGATCTCCACGAAGACCGGCCCCAGCTCACATTGACAGGGGATCACGATCCTGGGAGAAACCCTCGACTGCGAGACCCTGTGGCCCGCCCCGGTGATCACGCTGGGAAGGGAGATGCTCACGCTCAACCCCTCCATCTCGGTCTTGGCGCACCCCGCCACCATGTTGGCCAGTTCCCCGAGGGCGTCGGCGAAATCGGCGTGATGCTCGTCGATCTCCATTCCGGCGAATCTCGTGGCGGCGGCACAGGCTGCGTCCATGGGGAAGCTCAGCACCACTGTGCCCACCGCATCACCCGTGAAGCCGATAACGGCGGAGACGTCGGAGACCTCGGCGGTGGAATCGGCCCCATGCCTGAGAGTGGGTTTCCCCACGCTGACCTTGACGCGCAGCATGGTGTCAAAAACGCGTTTGATCGAACGTACGAAGGGATTTACGTATGTAACATCCATGAGGCAAACCCTGGAACGGAGCGCTTCTCGTCTCCACCACGGTAGTAATGCATTGCTAGCCCACGCGCTCCATCGGCTTTTGCCCCGCCCGACTCCAGATGTGACCTGAGCGGCGGAGACGGACAGGTGTCGCGGACCGGCCCCTTCCAGCGGGTGAACCACTCTGGCAGGTCAGGGCCCGAAGTATCGGTCCACCGCCGGATTCGGAAGACCAAACCTCCAACGGTCGCGGCCCGTTCGCCCCGGACAGATGGCCCAGCACCGGGCGCTCAGACCGTACCCCGAACAGCGAGTTTCTCGAAATACGCCGGAGCCTAGCCAATTCGGCCAGTACAGCCTTGCGGGGGGCTTCCCATACGGCTAGAATCCGCGTCGTCCCCCCGAAAGGTTACGGGACGTTGTCATGGTGCGTCACGGTTGCCCTGTTGAACTTGAGAAGGAGACTGAGTTCGATGGCGAAGAAGAAGAAGGCAAGGAAGACCTCGTCGGCAAGATCCAAGAAGAACCGCGAAGTACTGGTGGTCGCCAGTAAGGTGAAGGCCTACATCAAAGACCAGGGGATGAACACGTCAGGTGAGGCGATCAGTTCCATCTCGGAACGCGTGTACTCGATGCTGGACGAAGCCACCGCGCGCACGGTCGCGAATGGTCGCAAGACCCTGAAGGCCCAGGACATCTAGAGATGCCGGTGTGTCCCATAACGACTGCGGGCTCCGCAGTCGTCTAGCTGCGGGACACAAACGGAACGAACTCAGGAAGGCAGGTCGGCGGAATCGCCACCTGCCTTTCTGTTTGCCGAAGGTACCTGCCCATCGAAGGGAGTGCGTGCCTGCGGGTGCATCCTGCGTCCACAACTCGGACAGGGAATGCTGTCGGTCACCTCCACCCAACCGCCGGGCGCATACTGGACGTTAGTCGGCTTGCCGCTTGCCGGATCGAACATCACGGTGACTTCCTGTGGTCCGTGCTCCATGCACCGGTAGGTGATTACGATCTGGGCGGGCTGACGGCAAGTGGGGCAAGGGATGGCTTCGGCCTTCCCATGGGCCTCGAAGCGGTGTCCGCCCGGACACCGCCAAGTTACGATGACGTCCTCCAGCGTGCGCTGCACTGGTACAACCAAGTCATCACGATGCCACACCCAATGGCCCAACCACACGCTCCCTGCCGCGAGGACGGCAACCAGCAGGCTGACGATTGC
Source organism: bacterium (assembly GCA_024231775.1). Classification (GTDB taxonomy): domain Bacteria; phylum Planctomycetota; class Phycisphaerae; order UBA1845; family UBA1845; genus JAAEQG01. The sequence goes on along the minus strand of JAAEQG010000637.1, from coordinate 4,055 downwards.
GCCCTTGTTCCGCCGACTCTCAAAGACCCGCACCATGGGTTCAACAGCTCCTGCGCCAATCAGGGGAATGCGCCACCAAAGTGTGCCAGTCGGCTAAGATCAGAACCAGGGCGTGGGGACCGGGCCGGTCCACCAGAAGGCCTGCGACGCGACGAATGAGTAGTGGACCGTCGGTTTCTCGCCGGCGCAGAGGGCGCAGCTTCCGGCAGCACACTTTGGGTAGTAGGAAACAGGCGGCTTACGCATCTGGGCGCGGGTTGCGACGCGCCTGACGCTGCTGTCATACATAAGCGCATTCATCCCGCCCAGGTGACGGGCGGTGATCCACGACGACTGCTCCCCGGGGTCGCCGGGAAGGTAGCCATCGTCCCACGGCAACGAACCATCGCCGCGATTCGGACTGCCCAGCGCTTGAGAACCCGAGCCCCCTGAGTAGAAGACGTCCGGTCCGCGATCCGCGATCAGCAGAGTGTTAGCCGGACGCTTGGGACGCGCCCGGTCCAAGTTGCAGAGGAACTGTCCACGGCTGGAGTGGATCACATCGTTCATCCCGTAGCTGGAGGTGACCACCGCAGCATGAGGGTCAAGCCGCCCATTCCGCAGCATCCAAGGTTTCAACGGGTCGTCCGGACAGACCAGCACAGCCGATTCAGAGAGATAGGTGGGCACGAGCTTCTGGAACCAGACCGAAAGCGGCGGTTCCGAGCTGCGCTCGTCGTCCGTTCCCGTGGTGATGGGAGCCCATCCACCGTTGTCCATGCGGTAGAACTCGAGCCCCACCCCAATCTGCTTGACGTTGTTCATGCAGACCGTAGCCGCAGCTTGCTGGATACTCCTGTGTAGTGAGGGGAGAAGGATCGTGATCAGTACCACAATGAGGCCGACCACCACGAGCAGTTCCAGAAGGGTGAACGCTCCCTGCTGCGGGCCGCGCCCACGCAACACCCTCACCGAGTTGTCGGACCTCTGCGGTGCCATCTGATCCCTACCGTAGAGAGTAATCCCATATCCAACCACAGGCAACAGAAACCTACATTTGGATTCAGCTTTTTTTGACAGGTGCCAAATCTCAGCCAAAATGAAGCGCCACTGTAATTAATGCGCAGGCAATTCAGCGGGCTCCAACCTCACTTCGTAGACTCGGAAACCCTCGGTCTTTGGCCGCAGATCAGGAGATTCAGCGCATCTTGAACTGATCGACCACAGGGTTGTGATCCGAACCGGACGACTCCACCGTGCCGGCGAGCACGCGATGGCTCCCGGTGACATGGCGACGGGCCATAGCCGGGGAACACAGGATGAAGTCGATCATGCTGCGGTACGGCTCGCGGTTGTACGTCGGGTGCTGGTCCTCGGAGAGCTCGTCGAAGAACGCCTTGAGCACCGTCGGGCCGGAGCCCACCAGGGTCCGTACCGCAGAGCTGTCGAAAGTGTCGTTCAGATCCCCGCAGAAGACGAAGCAGGCATCGGGGTCCGCACGGAGCACGTCGTCGAGGACTTCTCTTGCAGCCGCCGCTTCGCCCACGCGAACGTTGGTCGCGGCGTCCCCGCCGCGCTTGCTCTTGAGGTGCATGACGAAGATGTCGAAAGACTGCGCGTCCGGCGGCAGGATTCGCACCCGGAGGAGATCGCGGCGGAAACGCGCCGGTTGCCCGTCGGGGTTCTGGTACCCGATGTGGCGATAGGAAGTCACCGCTCCAACCGGCAGGCGCGAGAGCACCGCCACATCGATGCCCCGCTTGTCATTGCCCTCGAAGAGGACAACGTGTTCGTAACCCAGTCCGGCGAGGAGGGTCCGGTTGAACTGCTCGAGGATCCCGCGATTCTCCACCTCCTGGAGGGCGACCACGTCGGCGTTCAGAGCACGAAACGTCTCCGCAAGCTTCTGCAACTGGGCGGCGGGCTTGGGGGGAGTGCCCTCATCAGGGTGATAGGGATCGTCCTGATCGTCAAAGAGGTTAAGTATGTTGTAGGACGCGATCGTAACCGTCCCGGTGAAGACTCGGGGGGCAGCCTGAGGCTTGGGGGGCGCCCGATCCGCTCGTGGAGTGTCCGGTCTCGGGAAAGCCCCCGCCGGCGTCGATGCTTCACGCGCAGGACGGTCTTCACCAACGATGGTGATCTGTTCGGGACTGGTGACGATGATCTCCGGTTTGCCCTGGAAGTCGATGATGGTACCGCGGACCTTGACTTGCTTTCCGGAGTACATCTCCTCGGGCATCTGGGGGAATTTCTCGAAGTTTGCTCGGCGGACGACCGCGGTGAAATGCCGCCGATAGTCGGTGTGGAAGTTGAGGAAACAGATTGACCCGATGTTCTTGGTCGCCACCACCTGGCCGACCACGATGCACTCTTCGCCGACATGATCCGCGGCGTCCGCCCAGGACACCTCCGCCAGCGGCTTCTCGACCGCCTCCTCTGCGCGTCCCGGTACCACCACAAACCCGAGAGCCACCAGTCCCAACCACCACGTGTGTCGTCTCATGATCAACCTCCGTTTCATGTACTTCCAAAGTCTGGCCATCCTAGATGGTTATGGGGCGATTGTCACGAAGGGCGCCCGCCGTCCGCAGCAAACGGGTGCATCCCGAAAGGGGTGGCAGAAACTGGCGAGGGTGGCATGGGCAAGCAGCAGCCTGCCCGTGGAATCGTCCCATATGGGCAAACAAGTTTGCCGATGTCACGCCAAATGGGATGCACGCCAGTTAAAGCCGGTCGAAGGACGGACCGAGGAACACAGGGCGGACCGGCTGCACGCCCTCCGGAGCGTCCTCCGTGCGACCATGGGAGAATCATCGTGTCCATCGACGGGTTTCGAGGACGGCGTAGGCACCTGACGAAGATGCGGGGAGATACCAACCCGGTTTCCCAGTCGTCCGAGCAGTCGCTGGACTCGTTGCTCAGCGCCCACGAAGAGCGCGCGGCGGCAGCACGGCCTCAGTCTGCCGGCGGTACGGGTGACTCGCGAATGGAGATGTTCCGCCGACGCTTGGCCAATGAGTTGATCCCGGCGTTTGACGAGCTCAAAGCAAAGTACGCGGAGCAGGGCCTTGATCTAAAACTCGACGCTTCCGATTTCCTGGAGGGTGGCCGCAGACTGATCATCGAGTTCACCTGGCAATCCCAGGCGGTGCGGCTTGATGGAACGGTCACTGACGCGGGGGTGGCCTTCAACGAAATCCGCTCCGCCGCCGGCGTGCCCGGTGCGATCTGCAGTGGGCCGATGCTGCGTATCCACCGAGTGACCATCGACGACTTCCGCGAGTTCGTCTGCGCGCACATCGCGGTGCTGGTCCGCTCCGTAATGCGCCTGCAGCGCTAGCCCCACCTCAGACTCCACAATCCCCTGCGGTGACGACTTCCAACGTTGCGACCTTCCCGCTCTCGGTAGGCTCGTTGCGGTTTCGGGGATCATCGCAACGGCACATCTCACATGTCCACGGCCCGCGGGCCTGTGCATCACGTAGCGAAACCGCTGAACCGAGCAGGTAACTCCCAGCGGAAGCGTGCCGTTCGTTCACTCCGTCATGGCCATGGTTCAGAGGTGGCGTGCCTGCTTGCCCGGTGTCGCTGACGAAGCGTTGTGCTATACTCGCCCCTGGGGGTAGGCGCTGGGGCACCCGCATGTCCCTGAGGATGAGCTATGAAGTTGCGCGAGTTTCAGGACCTGATCGAGACAATGTACACCTCCAAGGACCGTGAGCGCGGCAGCGCAGCCACGTTCCTGTGGTTGAGCGAGGAGATCGGCGAGCTGGCTGGTGCGCTGCGCGAGGGGACAACGGAGGAGAAAGCTGGTGAGTTTGCAGACGTGCTCGCTTGGTTGACGACGCTCGCGAATATCGAAGGGATCGACCTGGGGGAGGCGGTCGCCCGCAAGTACGCCGACGGCTGTCCCGGTTGTGGACAGATGACCTGCAAGTGCAACGAAAAACCGTAGCGCCCGAGATGAGCGCTGCTCCCGGGTTTGCTTCTAGCAGATTGACAGGCCACCCCAGTGAGTGAACTACACATAACCCTGTCTGACGGCCGGTCGCTGGTACACCGTCTGGGTGACG
>JAAEQG010000636.1 GCA_024231775.1 bacterium | reverse complement strand
CCGCGGGGATGTAGGGTTAAGTGTCTATATAGAAGGGGGTTGCGGTTGGGGTGGGGGCGTGACAGTGACGGTGTCAGGCACAGCCTGACCTACTCTGCGAACTCGTCGGGGGGGTTGATTTCTACTTGGGGGATGGGGTCGAAGTTGGATTCGTTGAAGGGGGGAAGGCTGGGTTCGGGAGCGGCGAGTTGGGTGAGATGTCTCTTGGCGGCTTGGAGGCCCCAGTGGTAGGCGAAGGGGGGGCCGTCGCACCAGGAGAGTTGGTAGGCTTTGGTGGCGGCGGCGACGGCGGCGTCGTGGTTGTCGGCGTCGCGCTCGATTTGTGCGAGGAGGTTGAGCGCGTCGGCGTGGAACATTGGATAGGGGCCGCGTTCGGCGGGGTGCCAGAGGTCGTCCAAGAGGTCGCGGGCTGTCTTTGGGTCATCGCGGCGGCGGTGGAGTTCGGCGAGGGCGACGAGGGTGGGAAGCTCTTCTTCGACTCGGTTGCAGGCGCGAGCGCGGGTCAGCGCGTGGTGGAGGCGCTCGTCGGCCGTTTCGACGTTGGCGGGTCCGGCGAGGAGCAACGCCGCGGTGCCCTGGAGACGGGCGGCGCGGATGAAGTCGGCTTCGAGACGGTAGGCCTCAGCTAGCTCCCACGCACGGTCCGCGAGGGGGCGTGCGGTGGCCGGATCGGCGTTCCACAAGGCGACGTCACCGAGATAGGCGTTCACCAGACCCTCGCCCTGGCTATTGTATTGTGCGGTCAACACGCGAAGGGAACGCCGCAGGGCCGCGTTGCCCTTCACGCCACGGGCGGCCAAGGCGAGGCCCAGCCATTGCAGGCTCATGCCTTCCTGGAAGCGGTCGTCACGATTGCGGCAAATGATGAGCGCCTCGCGAGCGGATGTTTCCGCCAACCGCAGACCGCCGGAGAGACGAAATGCGTCTGAGAGGTCGGACAGGTTGATGGAGAGTCCGCTTTCCTCGTCCTCACTCCTGTAAATGCCGGACGCCAGACGAAAGACGGGCACGGCTGCCCCGGGTTGGCCGCTGAGGTCATGCGCCAACGCCAACGCGTTGAGTGTCCAAGCCTGGTCGCGGGCACTGCTCAACGGCGGCGGCGCGTCCGTGCCGTCGGGGAAAAGCCGCTCAAGCAACTCCACCCGTTGACGACTTGCGCTAAGACGATACAGCGTGGCACGGTTCAGCCGATTCCGAAAAATGTCCCGGGCGTCGTCGTACCGCTGAAGGCCGATGAGCTTGTCGTAGAGTTCGATGGCGGGGGTGAGGTCTTCGAGGCTTTCGACCTCCTTCCAATCCTCGACCATCGGCATGGACTCGAAATGGACCTGGAGGGTGCCGTAGATTGTCTGTTGGTCGGCGGCGGGGACGCGGGTCCAGGTGACGCCGCGGACGATGGGGTGGAGGTCGTAGCGGTTGAAGCCGGGGCGGTTGTCCCAGCCGAGGAGGCCGCGGTCTTCGAGGTCGGAGAGGGCGGAGATGAGGCCGGCGGGGTCGGGGTATTGGCGGGGTTCGTCGCCGATCAAGAGCGCGGAGAGGGTGTCCCAGCCGGCGGGCATGCGGAAGGCGGCGATGACGTGGAGGACGTAGGCTTCCCGGTCGGAGAGGCCCTTGAGGGCGACTTCGAGGATGTGGGCCTTGACCTGGATGAGGTCGAGGGAGAAGGGATTGAAGTCGGGGTTGGCGGCACGCCAGGCGTCGAAGTCGCGGGGGTGCTGACGATCGTGGGCCACGCGGGCGGCGAGGGCCTGGATGAGGAGGGGGTGGTTTTCGAAGGTGCGGAACATGGGCAAGAGTCCGTCGCGGGTCCCGCTGACTTTGAAGTCCCGCCAGAGGGCCATGCCGTCGTCCGCACTCAGGCCCGGCAGATCGAACCGGGAAACGCCATGCACGGGGAGGTCGCTGGGGCCTTCGAGGACGGCTGGGAAGAGGCGGGTTGTGATGAGGACCCGGGATGCTTGCGTGGTGGTGAGTCTGCGGAGGAAGTGGCCGGCGCGGGGGTCGGTGGT
>JAAEQG010000635.1 GCA_024231775.1 bacterium | reverse complement strand
TTATTCCGGCGAAACTCAGCGACTCGTCGGGTTTGATCCGTCCCGCGTTGCGCAAGAGCACCTCCCAGCTCCCGTCAGCCTGTTCGAGAAGAAACAAACCGTCGATCCGGCCGCCGGTGCGTCTGCACAGCCGGAACTTCGCGGGCAGGACTCGGGTGTTGTTGAGCACGAGCACGTCACGCGGATGAAGCAGGTCTACCAGGTCACCAAACTGACGGTCCTGCAGCGCCCCCGTGGTGCGGTCGAGCAGCAGCAGCCGCGACTCGGCCCGCCGCTCGGCGGGCTCTTGGGCGATCAGCTCCGCGGGGAGATCGTAGTCCAACTCCGTGACCGGGAATCGTCCGCGGGGGGGACCGTCGTCGGAATGAGTGTCACTGATTGTCATCACGTAGTCGTTCGCAGTCAGGTTGGGCGCAGAGCCACCGTTTGCTCCAGCCAGGCTTCGAGCTTGCGGGTATGTTCGGGGCTGTACTCGAACCCGCCGTCGTTGTGACCGCCGGGGGTTTCCATGAAGGTCTTTGGCTCGCGGCTGGCGTCGTAGAGTCGCCGGCCGTTGTCGAATGGTACCAGTCGATCCTCCCTTCCATGGATGAACAGTTTGGCACATTTCAGCGCGGACACCTTGTCGATCGATTCATAGCGATACTTGCACAACCAGTTCACCGGCAGGAACGGGTATTGCAGTTTCCCGATGTCCACCAGACTGGTGAAGGTGGACTCGACCACCAGCGCCGCCGGGCTGTGCCGGGTGGCCAGGTCAATCGCGACCGCCCCGCCGAGTGAGCGTCCGAAGAATACGATCCGCTCGGGCGATTCATGGCGCGTATCGACCAGGTAACGCCACGCGGCTTCAGCATCCCGGTAGGTTCCCTCTTCGGTGGGCTTGCCCATACTGCGCCCATAGCCGCGGTAGTCGAAGATCAACACGCAGTAGCCCAGATCGTGGAACGACTGGATCGAGGGGATCCGGTCGGCGATGTTGCCTGCGTTCCCATGACAGAACAGGACGGTCCCTTTGGCTTGGCGCTGCGGCACGTACCATGCGGCGATGGCGATTCCGTCCTCGGTGGTCAGGGTGAGGTCTTCGTATTCCAGGCCGGCGTCGCCGGGCGTGGTCCAGTAGTCCCGGTCCGGAAAGTAGACCAGACGAGCTTGTAGCGAGTAGATCACGATGCAGGCCACCACGTAGGTCAGCAGGGCGGTTCTGAGCGCGAGCTTGAGCAGACGCCGTAACGGCGGTTGGGTGCGTAAGCTCTGCCGCACGGCAGCCCGGGCAGCGACGGCGCCGGGCGGCGCGTCCCCATCTTCCTGCACATCCATCAGGCTGCCTCCCCGGTTCATCCTGCGGTTTTGCCGACCTGAGGTCAAGGGAGCGGGTACGCACGCCGGGTGATAGCCGGCTGGTCTGCGGGTAGTAGTGGCGGTGTGGGCAATGGGGTATCATAATCCCCGGAGGGCGGGATCATCCGCCGCTACTCGGCGCACCCCGTGTCGGGTGGAACGCGCGGGCGAGGTATAAGGAGAATCTCCATGTCGTTGAGCCCTTTTGGTAAGGACATTCCCACATCCCTTGGCGATTTGCAGGGCGAGATGAACCGGGTGTTTGACCGCTTCTGGCATGGCGGTTGGAGCGCCGGTCCGTTCGACGGTAATGCCTGGGCGCCGATCGTGGACATGTTCGAGGAAGAAGATCGAGTGGTGGTGATGGCGGAGGTTCCGGGAGTGGATGCGGACGGGATCGAGCTGAACTTTCAGGAGGGACGCTTGACCATTAAGGGTGAGCGTTCCACCCCCTGGCCGGAGGGGTCGTCCGGGCGGCTGGCGCGCCGCGAACGCCGCTACGGACTGTTCTCGCGGACCATCGAGCTGCCCGCCGAGGTGGACCCGGAGAAGATCACCGCGGCGGTGAGCTGCGGTGTCATGGAGGTGACGCTTCCCAAGATCGTCGAGCAGCGCGGCCGGACGATCAAGGTGGAATCCGGCGATTGACCGCATTCGGCGGGCGGGCGGACGGGCTTTGACGCTACTGCGGCGGACGGATAAAGTTACGGGATTGCGGCGAGCTTTACCGCACACAGAGTGACAGGCGATGACGCAAGTTCGGACCACGCTAATACTCGGTGCTCTATCGATGTTCGTCGGCTGCGGGCCAAAGCCCGAGAGCGGAGTCCAGGTCTCCAGTGCCTGGGAGAATCACCCGCCGGGGGGCATCGCATCGTCGGCTGGCCAGGTGCATGAAGGGCGCGGGGTGCTCCACTCGCCCGAATCGGATGGTGCCACTATAGCCCGCGTTGATGGGCGACCGATCTCTCGGGACCGCATAGTCGATCTGCTGCTTCAGGCCCACGGCGTCGGATTGCTCGAACAGATGATCGTGCTTCAAGGTGCGGAACGTGAACTGGCGGCCCGCGGGCTGGCGATTACCCAGGAGGATATCGAG
>JAAEQG010000634.1 GCA_024231775.1 bacterium | reverse complement strand
GGAGCCACGTCGGTCGCGGCGACGTCCCAGGTCACCGCACCTTCCGTGGACCACACTTCTGCGCCGGTGGTCGGCGCCGTGACCATAAACGGACCCGCCCCCGCGTGTACCGTCACCTGGGTATCGTCGAATCCTGACCCGCCTCCCCCCGAACGGTTGTCGCGTACCGACGCCCGGAAACTCATAGTCCGAAAGGTGGTCGGCAACTGTTCGCCCGGTGACGTGGTGTTGTTCAGCAGATCCTCCAAACGAGGGAAGACGCGCTGCGGACTGCTCGTCGGAGACCACGAGCGAAACAACGGCATCGCCCCGTCGTCCGGATCACCAAGCGCTGCCTGGTCACCCAGGTCACGCTGCTCCCAGCAATAGGTGATCGGGTCGCTATCCGGGTCGCTCCCCACCGCGGTCAGTACAAAAGGAGTGGCCTGAGGAATCGTGTAAAAGAGACCAGCCGCCACCGTCGGATCGCTGTTCCCGGTAGGAGCCGTCGTCGGGCACCCGCTGCCGGACCCTGAGGTAACGTAGTTGCGAATCTCCGAGAAGCTCTCCGAGTGAAAGTACGGATCGCTGTTGGCTTGCAGGTTGTCCGCTCCGCAGATCCCCGCATAGCCCATAATCGTCGATCCGCTCCCGGGCTCATACGCCGTGGAGCTGTTGCGGTTGCCGTCGCAGCTCCCGGCGCCGCCGTTGAAGGTATGATGAGCGCCGAATTGATGCCCCATCTCATGGGCCACGTAGTCCACGAAAAACGCGTCCCCCTCCGGGTTGGCCAGACCGGTCACCCCTTTTGCCTTCCAACCGTCCACGCAAACAAAACCGAGCCCCGCAATCCCGCCGCCCCCGGTACTGAAGACATGTCCGATGTCGTAGTTGGCGCTACCGATGATGCTGTCCACCGTCGCCTGGTTCTGATCCATCATGGCGGACCCGTTCCAGTTGGAATAGGGGTCCGTCGCGCTGTTGGTGAAGACGAGCAGGTCGTTGTTGGCTGCCAGTTCGAGACGAATCGCCAACTCGGTTTCGTAAATGCCCGTTACCCGGTTCACCGCGGTGGTGATCGCCGCCATGCCCTCCGGAACGGTTCCTCCATGGTAGCCCGTGTACTCGCCGGTCGCCGCACAGGCCAAGCGGTACGTTCGCAGCAACTCGCCCGTCCGGGACCAGTCCTCCCCACCACCGACCGCCACCGTACCAACCGCAGCCTCCAGTACTTCGCAGGTGAACTCGGCTCCCAGATGTAGGCAGTCGCGCCGGTAGTAGCTCGCGTGCAACGAGCGGTCAGCGCCCCCCAGAGGGTCGACATAAATGGTACCGGCGGGCGCGAGGATCTGCGCGTGAAAACCGGCGGGCGTCCGGTCGAAGCGCACGCTCGCTGCCGGATCGTCGACCCCCTGTCCGGAATAGGTCTTGATCTCCGGATAGCGCCCTGCCAACTCCGACGCCATGATCGGCGATTCCACAAACCGAAAGCGCGCGTAACTTCCATCCGGCATGGGCAGGATGATCTGCGTCGCAGCCCGCTCCGCCTCCTCGGAGAACTCTCGGGGAGCTGCCTCGAGCACGCTGGCCAGCGCAGCCGCATCCACCCGGAAGATACGCCGCCGGATTGCGCGCACCGCGCCTTGGCCCTGGGTACCCTCCAGTGAGTCTGGATCCACCTCGCTCCAGACCCCGTCACTGGAAGCGGATACCACCACGGGCGGAGCTGCGTACGCGCGTGATAGCGATGCCGGGCAAAACGCCAAACACACGACCACAGTGACAAGTATATGACACTTCCGCATCAGGTCTGTCCATCCTGTGCTGGTGGGCTGATCCATCTCCCCCCTGCAGGGACGATCTCTCGAAGAGGGTCCGCATATCCGAGGCACCAAGGCCCGAGAACAGACCCACGTCCAGAGTATTAGGTTCCTCGATCCAGTTCAAGCGGTCCGTCCGGATAGACGGATTGATCTCGAGATTACCGGACCTTGATTCCGCCAGGGGTTTGATTTATTCGGACTACACTTTAATCGGCCTTCAGCAACTGCACCGAGCGGAACGCCGCCAGCCCGCCCCGCGCAGCCAGCGACCCCGCCGCCGATTGGGCCACGGGGCCGCGCCGATGTCACAAAACGCACCGTTGGGGGCACCATTGTCCACCCGCCGATCCCGGCGCACACCTACCCAGTGTAGTCAACCTGGAAGACGGAGAAATCATCCAGGTCCACGTCATCGTCACCGTCGAAATCGCCGCAGGCACACCCGGGGGCCGCCAAGCCGCCGTCGGGATCGTCCAGACACTGCTCGAACTCCGCGAAGTCGTCCAGCGCGATGCTGCCGTCACCGTTCCAATCTCCCGGCGCCGCGGCAGAGACGACCATACTGTCACCGTCCTGACAGGTGTCGCAGGAGACGGTCAGGGTGTACGTGCCCGTGGCATCCACCGTGGGATTGAACGTGTTACCGCCGGACACTATGCCCGGTCCGGACCAGGACGGTGAGTAATCGCCGGGGCACGAACCCCCGCTGCCACCCGACGCGCTGCCGTCAAGCACCACCGTGTTACCATCACACAGCGCCTTGTTCTGACCGGCGTTTGCGGTTGGATCGGTGCAACTCACCCCTGCCCCGTAGATCGCGATGATTCCGTTGATGTCATCACTGTGCAGCGTACGCGCATAGGTTTGGCAGGAGCTGCCGTAACCGTACATCGTCTTCTGCGAGTCGCCACCGCCGTAGAGATCCGCCAGGCAGAGGAAGTGGCCGAACTCGTGCGTGGCGATGTCCCAAATGTCATACTTGTTGCCGCAGAAGCCCGATCCGTTCCACCAGGTGTAGCTCTGGTCGTTAAAGACCAGGTCACACTCGGATATGTTGCCGCCGCCAGCCCAGATGAAAGTCGCCGCGATGTAGCCTCCACCATCCGGCGGGGTCGTGTCGAAGTAGACAAGGTTGGTGCCGTTGTAGGTAACCGACGTCTGCGTGCTGGTTCCCCCG
>JAAEQG010000633.1 GCA_024231775.1 bacterium | reverse complement strand
ATTTTCCGAACGTCTTCGAGCTGCCGTATGCCGCCCCTCCGGGGCTACCAGGGATTTCGGTGGGTGGCCTTGTTCCTGGGGTTCGGCAGACCTCACCCCAGGCTACCTCATGCCGCCCTCCGGGCTACGATCACGCCGCCCGCAGACGGGCTCAAATCACGCTGGTGGAACGGCTCCAACCTTCGCTGTGGGTGCCCGGCCCCTGGTCGCCGATCATCGCTGTTCCAAAAGAGCCGCACCCTTATAGATCTCATCTTGCCGGCCCTTCGGTCAACGGCCGGAGGATCCGCAGCGCCGGCCGGATGTTGTAAAACTCGCGGTAAAGGTTATGAGGTCCGTCGTCGGGGAGGAGATATTCCCGGCTCCAGCCCGCGGGCAGCGCAGTCAGGTGCCAGTCAGGTGCCATGCGTTTCGTAAGACGGCGCAGCTTGGCGAGAGAATCGGATGTACCCGCCACGAACTTTCTACGATCCCGATCGTCCGCCCCTGGGCGTGCGCCGACATCTCAGCCGGCTGGAAAGCCGCCGTCGATCCTCACCTGCGGATCCACCGGCCTCATTCCACCCCCAACGCCTTGAACGCCGCGTCTCGCGGATCCGAGTAGAACCCGGTCTGAAATTTCGTAAACAGCTCCCCGGGAATCGTGGCGATGTCCCCCACGCTCGCCATCGGCAGTAGGATCCGCTTCGCCCCGGCGTCGAGCGCCACCTGAAGAGACTCCGCCAGGTTCTCGACCGGGACGATGTTGCCGCCGAGGCTCATGGT
>JAAEQG010000632.1 GCA_024231775.1 bacterium | reverse complement strand
TCGGTGATGTCCCGAAAGACCAGCGCCACACCCGTAATAGTCCCGTCATCATCCCGAATCGGAGCGCCGCTATCATCAATCGGTATCCTGGCGCCGTCTTTACGGATCAGTAGGGTGTGATTCGCCAGACCGACGACCACCCCCTCCCGAAGCACTCGCGCCGCCGGATTTTCTGCCGCTTCTCCTGTGGCCTCGTTGACGATGCGGAACACCTCGGTCAAATCGCGGCCCACCGCCTCCGCCTGCTTCCAGCCGGTCAGCTCCTCGGCCACGGGGTTCATAAAGGCCACCCGGCCTTGCTCGTCGGTGGCGATCACCCCGTCGCCGATGCTGCGCAACGTCGTGTCCAGCCAGCGCTCGCTCTCCTTTAGCCTGGTTTCCAGGCGATGCCGGTGGAGCGCCATCTCGACGGTGGCGTGCAATTCCCTCGTATCGACCGGTTTGATGACATAGCCAAACGGTTCGGTGATCTTGGCCCGTTGCACGGGCGCGGCGTCGGAGAGGGCGGTGATATAGATCACGGGGATATCGAAACGGGTCTGAATCTGCCCGGCCGCCTCAATGCCGTCCATCTCGCCCTGCAACTTGATGTCCATCAGCACCAGGTCTGGCTGCAACTCGCCTGCCTGGCGCACCGCTTCCTCTCCGGAAACGACGGCGT
>JAAEQG010000631.1 GCA_024231775.1 bacterium | reverse complement strand
GGTGTCTCATTCTCTTCCCTCCCATGTCCTTCCCCGCCCGGCGTTTCCGGGCTGCTGATCACGTCATGCGGAGAGCAACGTTTCCGGTGTGCCAATCTGTGATATGCGCGGGCGAATGCCCAAACCGGATCTCGTCTCCCTCCCAATACGATAGTCTCCCAAGGGATCTATATGCCCAGCCAATGACGAAATCAAGCGGTTTGCTCAGTCTCTCGGAAGGAGCAGCTTTGGCGCAGGCTGCGGTGGGCATCTCGCACCGATAACCAGTGCAGCTCTCAGGAAGGTGGTTGCGGTTTAGATAGGTCCGCGCCCCTGCGGTCGCGGTGCGGCTCCGCTGCCGCCGGGCTGACTGAAGACCGCGTTGAGTGCATCGGCGTGCGGTTCCCGACAGGGGCGTTTTGCCTGGGGCGTTCTCAGTCGGCTGGCAGGTTGCTCAGGGCTTCGTCGCTGCCCACCAGGATGAGGATGTCCTCCGGTAGAATGGTGGTGTCGGCGTTTGGCACGGAGATGACGGAGTCCTCGGCCGCGCGCGCTCCCTCTTCATCAGCATCTTCCGCGCGCGCTCCCTCGTCGTCGGCAGAGGATGCCTTGCGTTTGATGGCGACGAGGTTCACTCCGTACTCGCGGCGCAGTTTCAAAGCCAGCAGGGTTTGATGATGGAACGCCGTGGGGGCGGATGCGTAGATCAGGCTGTAGCCCTCGCCCAGTTCGACATACTGCTCGAGGCTGGGCAACATCAGCCGATGGGCCCAACGGGCGGCGGACTCACGGTGCGGGCTGACCACGGCGTCGGCTCCGACCTTGAGCATGATCTTGCCCTGAATCTCCGACTCCGCCCGAGCGTAGATGCGGGGGACGCCCAATTCCTTGAGCGTGGCTACGGTCAGGGCTGCTGCCTCGAAACCCTCGCCGATGCCCACGATGGCAGCGTCCACGTCCTGGATGCCCTGGGCGCGGAGCGCGTCGGCGTCGGTGCTGTCCAGCCGCACCGCCAGCGTAACTTCGTCGCGCAGGCGTTCCACCAGCGGGCGGGCGCGATCGATCGCCAGGACCTCCGCGCCGCTGGCAGCCAAGGCTCGGGCCAGATGCTCGCCGAACCGTCCCAATCCGATGACCGCAAATCGTGCCACGATTGCATCTCGCTAGATGGAGGAATCCAACGGACTGCCGGCAAAACCAGCAGACTTGCGTTCGAGTTCGCTCCAAGAAGAAACCTCGACGCATGCTCACCCTTCGGGATGAGCATGGCACCCGGCGAACATCCGCTCCCTTACGGTCGCGGATCGGTTCGTGCTGCAACTGCCGAACGTTCGCTCAGCAGATGACCGGATGCTCCTGCGGGTACTCGTAGCGCCCCGGAGCTGCGCCGCCACTCAATGCCACCAGCAGAGTCAGCGGCCCGATGCGACCGGCGAACATGGCCAACATGATGATAACCCGTCCGGGGATTGTCAAACGCGGGGTCAGCCCGGTGGACAGTCCCACAGTGCCACACGCTGACACCGACTCGAACAACACCTCCCCGAGACTCTCGCCCTGCTCGGTCACACAGAGCATCAGGGTCACCGCGCCGACTAGGCAGAACATGACCATGACGATCACCGCCGACCGCCGCACGGCTGATTGAGGGATGGTTCTGGCGAATCCCTCCACTTCTGAACGACCCCGCAGGGTGCTGTACACCCCCAGGGCGAGAATGGTCACCGAGACCGTCTTGACCCCGCCCGCCGTGGAAGCCGGTGAACCGCCTACGAACATCAGCAACATGGTCAGAAACGTGCTGGCTGGGGAGAGCGACGCCGGGTCCTGGGCGGTGGTGTTAAAGCCGGCGGTACGCGTGGTCACCGCCTGAAAGAAGGCTGCGGAGATCCGCTGATGCCAGGGCAGGTCCGCCATCGCCGGAGGAAGTAACCCGGCGACGTCATTCTGCCCGTCGGACGCACCGATCGATTCGATGACGAAGAACGCAACCGTAGGCACCGCGATCAGGAGAATCGTCGACGAGAGCACGAGCTTGGTGTGCAGGGTCAAGGGCGTGCGTTCCGTACGGTTTCGGCTGTGGGGTAGTCGGATACCATCCGCACCCGTCGCTCCGCGCACGCGGCGAAAGCGCGCCCGTGCGCCATCGAAGAGGTTAGTCAGAACCGGGAACCCCAGCCCTCCGATGACTATCAGCGGCATCACGCAGCCGTACACCTGCCACGCACCACGAAACTCGACCAGGCTGTCCGCCTGCAGCGAGAACCCGGCGTTGCAGAACGCACTGACCGCGTGGAACACGCTGTGGAACACACGCTCGGACGCCGGACCTACCTCCGCCGGCCACATGGAGTACAGCAGGGCTGCTCCGCCCGCTTCGCACAGCAGGGTTACGACGACCACAAACCAGACCATGTGGCGGACGTGTCCCAGGGTGCGGTGGCTGAGGGCGTCCTGGAGGGCCAGGGAATGGCGCAGCGAAAGCTGGCGTCCCAGCAGCAGACCGAACAACCCGCCGTAGATCATGATCCCCAATCCGCCCGCCTGGATCAGACAGAGAATCACCACTTGGCCGAATCTCGAGAAGTCGCGGCCGGTGTTCTCGAACACAGTCAGCCCGGTTACGCAAGTCGCGCTCACAGAGGTGAACAGGCAATTGACCAGATGCTCGGTGAAGTAGTGGGCCTCCTCGTGACGCAACTCGGGGGAGGTGGCTTTGGGCAGGGCGAGCAGCACCGCTCCGAGCACGATTACCACGGCGAAGCTCCCCACCATCATTCGCCCCGGCCGCAGACGCCGTTCGGAGAGGGCCAGGTTGAAGCGCACCACGCCAAGGGCAAACCGCGCCACCAGGACAATCTGCAGCGTAGCGACGTAGACTGTCGAGGCTTTCAACACCGGCTGACCGGTGGTCTCCGCTTCTGCGAGCAGGATCACCGCGCAGCCGACGATCAGCAGAGCATCGAACCAGCGTCTGCGCAGCGCCGCGAGGGGGCTGGTAGCTTGCACGATCTCAGCCACCTGCGCTCCGACGTAGATGACGATGGCGGCGAGTTGCACGACATTCAGAAGGGCGATGGGCAGGGGAGGCTGCTCGAAGCCGTACTCCAAGCCCAGCGAAACCAACGCCGCCGCAGCAGCAGCCCACAACACGCCGCGCAGACGGGTTACCTTCAGCAGGTCCGCACGTCGAGGTAGCGTCTCCGACGGGTTCATGCCACATCCACCAATCCGAGTACATCCCCCAACTCTTGCTCCAGGGCTCGTCGCAGGGGTTGATGGTGCGGTGAGCCAAGCCTGGGGTCTTCGGCGATCAGGGCTGCGGCGTCGGCGCGGGTGAGCTCCAGAAGATCCAGATCTCGCACCAGGTCGGCGACCCGCAGAGTAGGCAGACCATGCTGCCGG
>JAAEQG010000630.1 GCA_024231775.1 bacterium | reverse complement strand
CTGGGACCCCAAAACCCCTTGATTACCAAGACAGTCGCTACGGAACTTCGTTACCGACAGGTCCACGGTGGCCTTAATAGAGTGACGGATGTTGGTTCCGATTGCCGTGATCAATGACGCGGAGGCGGGCGCGTTGACATGCGTGGGGCGGGCTGCTATCATGCGCGGGCGTATCGTGGGAATAAGGCTAGAGTTGTAATTGGAAGGGACGATCATGAGAAGGCTGCTATGGATTGCTGCACTGGTGTCACTGGCGATGGTTGCACAAGGGTGCATCTCCATCGGTTGACGAGCAAGAGCTTGACGCGGGCAGGGCGGTCCTCCCTGTGCGGGGGCATCGCCCGGTGTGCGTACCAGCCTTGATGCAGCGCGAGAGCCCGGCTTGGGCATAGAGAGACGGTGTGCGGTGCACACCCTACGGAACTAGTCCGCTTCGTCGGTTGGGTCCTCTACCTCTCCGCCGCCGACCACGAAATGGGGAGCTTTCGATCGTGGCTGGAACAGTCTCCAGTCTTCGCCTGTGCTTCCCGAGGGGAACAAGACAAGGCGATATCCACCTGAGAGGACGATGGTTGTACCGCCCAGGTCGTCGGCTTCGACGCGTTCGACAATCAGAAGATCGCTGTTGTTGAAGGGCGATCCCGTCGTTGGGTCACTGTCACCCAGCAGCGTGCGGATGCGAAGATCCTGGAGGTTCTCGTTGTCCTCGTAGTTCCAGGTGTCCCAATCGATGTTTTCATCGGGATTCGCCGGTTCCCAGAGATCAGCTTCCCCGGTGACGATGCTGTCCGGCCCTTCGATGCGCCACGGACATTGAACGTGCAAGGCAAACTCTCCACCGCTTCCGCTGCCATCCTCATAGACGGTCACGCGCCCAAAATGAAACCCGCGCATGTCGGCGGCGCGTCGGGCAATCGACAGTTTGCGTCCGATCAACGGTGCGAGATGCCTGAGGACTTGCTTCCTGATCGTCTCCATTCTCTGGCGTCACTCCTCCCACGTGCCTGTCGCGTATTCGCATTCCACATCCATGGAACCCAGACTAGCAAGGGGGCGTTTGGCCGTCAACTGTCTCACACTCCGCTAACCGCAAAAAGAAGAGGCCGGCATCCTTCCTGGGGACGCCGGCCTCTGGTGTGTTCGACATACTGCTCGGACTAGCGGACGGGGGCCTTCAGGAGCGTGATGCTCAGGGGGGCGACTGAGACGGTTTCGGCCAGGTCCACGGGTTTGCCGGTCTTGAGGGTGACATTGCGGGGCCGGCCCGGTTCGTTGAAGGCCAGGGGGGTCTCGCCCATGATGATCCAGGTCTTGGCCTTGCCGGTCGGCTGGACGCCGTCGATGTTGAGATCGAGCTCGTAGGTGTCCCAGGTCGGGTTCACGAAGGCGATCGTCAGGGCCTTTCTGTTCTCGGTCAGGGCGGCGGTGGCGTCGAGCGGGTCGGAGTCGTGATCGGTCTTGACGGGGATCGAGCCGAACTGCTTGCGGTACAGCATCAGGGGCAGGGCGGTCGCGTCGAAGCCCGCCTGGGTCTTGGTGGTCTTGATGCAGCCGATGACGTT
>JAAEQG010000629.1 GCA_024231775.1 bacterium | reverse complement strand
TGAGCTTCGCCAGAATCGCCACCTCCGCCGGTCCATCCACTTCGTCGGCGCCGGTCCGCCAGTCCATGCCCAGGACCGCCGCGCTCGACAGCCCGGTCAGACGCTCACAGCCGGAGCTGAAAAGAACACATCGGCCGAGCTCGTCGAGCACGAACACACCGTCGATCGAAGCACTCCAGACCTGCTCCAGAGCGACGTTCGCACCGAGTGCATCACAATCCATTGCTCGTCCTTTCCATTCCATAGGTGCGCAAACTAACCAGCGCCCACGCGGGGCTCCCTGCCTCCGCGCGTGCGGACATTGACTTGGCAGCGCTGGGTGAAGCTGCCCACGCAACTACGCAGCGCAAAGCCGACAGAGATAGCGGCGCAACGACGCACCACACAGACAAACCCGTCCCCAGGCCCACCGGGGATCCGACCGAACACCGTCATAAGGTTAGGTGACACCTGCCCCGATTTCAAGACAAGCACGTAGTTTTTGCCGAAATCCGTGGCGGCAGGCGGTAGTTTCAGCTGCGCAAGGGCGAATTCGGCGATAGGATGTACCTCACGGCGACACCAGAAGCTGCAAACCTGCGGGGATGACCTCCAGCCGAGCGGGCAAGACACCCATCAGATCGCCGTCGCACTGGACCGGAACGCGCTGCGGCGAGGTGATGCTCACCTGCCTGCACTTGCGGTAAATGGCCCCACCGGCAGGGTCATGGAAGCGGCGCGCCGCACGATAAGCGTGTCCCAGCAGGGACCTGCGCGAGCTGCACGGGAGCACGCACACGTCCAGGTAGCCATCGTCATGCACCGCGTGGGCCAGGATGCGCAATCCCAGAGAGTACCGCGGCTGAACGCCCGCGAGCACCAGCCCACGCCCGTCGAACACCGGCTCACCGTCGATGCTCACGCTCAACCGCGGAAAAGAATCAGTCCAGAAGGTGCGCCACAAGGGACCGACGTAGGTGAGATAGCTGATGTGTCCGGTGCGTGCATGGGTAACGCGCTCGACGACGCTCGCGTCGAAACCGATCCCGCACACGATGATGAAGTGCCGCCCATTGTACACCCCCACGTCGTGGGCAATGGTCCTACCGTGCAGAATGGTCTCGACCAGGCGCAGCGGGTCCGCGGACATGCTGAAGTGCCGAGCGACGATGTTCTCCGTACCTGAGGGGAGAATGGTCAGCGGGATGTCCCGGCCAGCCAGCCCAGCCGCGACCCCGCTCACGGTACCATCACCACCAACGACCAGCACGGCGCGAACATCGTCGGTGACGTCCGCCGCAAACCTCTCCGCATCTCCCGACTGAGTGGTCCGCCGAACCACCAGCTCGCAGCCTTCCCTGGCCAGCTCAGCCGCCACGGTGCTCACCAGCGCCGCAGTGTCCTGCCGCCCAGAGATCGGATTGACGATAGCAATAACCTTCAACGCAGGCGCCTTCAGTATCCCGCAGTCGGGTGGCATGGGTAAGCTCTGCTTACCCGTGGCAGACAGCAAATGACCCACGGGCAAACAAGTTTGCCCATGCCACCCCCCTCTCACGAATAGCCATTCTAGGGATGCGCAGCGTCCCCGCCCAGCACCAAAAACATCCGCAGGGCTTGAACTCGCCCGGGTGCCCCATCGCTCCAGCACACGGGTGCCCCCTCGCTTCAGAGGCTGTCGGTTTAGTCGCTCGTAGCGATCATGGATGTAGCGTCACCCCTTGTGGGTGACGAGAAGCGCGGAAGCGTCCCCACCAGGGGGAACGCCACATGTTCAGCCAACAACCCTGCACAGTTAGACACCACCTTTCCGCTGGCCGTCCGGCTGTCCGTCCGCCTCCAGGGAAGGCCCGGCTTCGGTGAGCTTCTCGAGCAGGTAGCCCTTGGTCAGGCTGGGACGCAGTACGATCGGCTGGTCGGGTTTGCCCGCCGGGTAGATGAGATTGAGCGGGACGCCGGCGCGGCTGTGGCGCCGAAGTACGGCGAAGACCTCGGGATCACCATCCGTGAAATCCCCCTGGAAGGTCTCCACTCCAAGCTCGTCCAGCTTGGCGAGAACCTCCGGAGTGTTCGTCGCCACCGCTTTGTTCTGCTTACATACCGTGCAGTAGGCGGCAGTGAAGTCCACCAGGACGGTGCGGCCGGATCGGACGGCTTCATCGACCACCGCGGGCGACCACGATCGCCAGTGGATCTTCGAGCCGGCGCCCTCGCCTGTCGGGGTGGCGCCGGCGCGCAGAGACGCCAACTCCGCCCGTAGCGAAGCCTGCTCCGTCACAGCTTCCCTCAACGGATGAATCGGTCCGTAGATCAACAAGCCCGAACCAACCACCAACGCCAAGGCGCCCCCGCGGTAACGCCACCGCCGTCCCCAGGACATGTTGAAGTCCACCCGCCCGAGGATCCAACAAGACGTCGCGATCGTTACCAGGAAGACCAGCGTCCACTCGAGCCCGGTCGATCCCAGGTGGTGGACCAGCGGATGCAGCAGCCACACGACCATCGCCAGCAGGAGGAAGCCCATGATCCGCTCGAAGGTAATCATCCACGGGCCGGGCTTGGGCAGGAAACTCAACCACCTGGGGTTGGCTCCGAGCAGCATGTACGGGCTGGCCATCCCGAGTCCAGCCAGCAGGAAGGCGAAGAAGGCGATCGCCGGCGTCTGTTGCGTAGCCCATCCGAAAGCGCCCGCCAGAAGCGGACCGGTGCAGGCAAAGCCCAGCACCGGAGCCAACGCTCCCTTGCCGAACGACGCCACTAACCCCTCCTGTTGAATGGCGGAGTCCAAGCGCGTGGCTGTGGTCGGAACCTGGAGCGTGTAGACCCCCAACATGCTCAACGCCAAAGCCATCACCACAGCCCCCAACGCAATAACCGCTTCGGGATGGTGCAACACGTTCTGCCCGCGGGAGGCGAGGAAACCCAGAACAATGAAGAACAAGATCACTCCGCCTCCAAAGCTCAGCCCCAGAAGCAGTGTGCGGGTACGCGATTCGTGAGCCTGCTGAACGAAACCGAGGACCTTGATCGAGAGCAATGGAAGCACGCACGGCGTTGCGTTGATGAACAACCCGTAAAGGAAACAGCCCACCAGCAGGCCGGGCAATCCCAGACGCTCCAGGAAACTCTGCACCGAATCGCCGCTCGCCTTCTCCGCGGCGGCGCTCGGCTCCGGCTCTCCCGGGGGAGGGGCTTCGCTGGGT
>JAAEQG010000628.1 GCA_024231775.1 bacterium | reverse complement strand
GATGCGCCGCCGAGCCCTGGTCGCGATTCGACCGCAAGGTTCGAGGCCACCGTTCTTCTGCGTCCACCCTGTGGGTGGCGACGTCCTCTGCTACAGCGACCTGGCCCGCCACCTGGGACCCGAACAGCCCTTCTACGGTCTGCAGCTGCCCGACCGGGAGGGAGAGCTCTTCCTCACCACCATCGGGGAGATGGCGGAGCACTACGTCGAGGCCGTCCGCGAAGTGCAGCCTGAGGGTCCGTACCGCCTCGGAGGGTGGTCGATGGGCGGGCTGATCGCCTTGGAGATGGCGCGCCGGCTGACGGAGCGGAACCAACGGGTGGAACGAGTGGTTTTGATCGACAGCGTGGCGCCATCCGTCGGCAGGCCGTCGGAGGTCGACGACACCGAGCTGGCCTGGCTGTTCGCCCGAGACCTGGGAGGTCTTTTCGGAGTCAGCCTCCCGGTGACCTCCCAGGATCTCCGGACCTTCGCGACCGCTGAGGAGCTATTGACCTTTTTGCACGAAAAGCTGCAGGAGGCCCGGATTGTGCCTCCTGACTTGGAGCTTTCTCAAATCAATCGTCTGTTCGCGACGTTCAGGATCAACTACCGAGCCATGCGGCGCTATACCGCGTCGTCCTACCCCGGGCGCCTGGTCCTCATCAAGGCCGGCCAATTCCTTGGGTCAGAGCCTCCGCCCCCCGATCTGGGCTGGGGCGAGCTCGCGGCGGGAGGGGTGGAGATTCACGGGATCACGGGTCATCACTATTCGATCATGCGCGATCCCCATGTTCAGGCGCTGGCGCAACGGCTTACCGACGTTCTCGATGCGGCCGTCGCTGATATCCGACGGTCAGGTTGAACGTTCAGCACGGAAACTTCCCGCTATGCGGGATCTGGTCTGATCTGTAGCTTTCAAGAAAAGTAATTTCCATCTTTGAAAATAGATGGCCTACGCG
>JAAEQG010000627.1 GCA_024231775.1 bacterium | reverse complement strand
GGGGCAAACGTCGTCAGGGGCCAAGCCACGTCGAAGGCGAGGGTGGCGGTCAATGCTTCACCAGGCAAGATGTCACGCCCGATACCGTGCGGCGCTTGGATCAGATTGCTCCAGCCGATCGCACCGTCGCCGGACGTTTCTTCCGGGTCGGGATCGGCATCCGCAAAGTGGAGGATCTGTGGGTCATGGTGCTCCAGCAGCGGTACGGCGGTGAGCGGACTGGGGCCGGTGTTGGTCAGGCGAATGGTGAGCGTCACGCGGTCGGAGGTCGCGATGCTGATCCCATCGCCGGTTATCTGCTGCACCATCGCTACCGAGGGCAGTGCCAGACGCACCGATACGGGCATCGTCGTGGTGATCGTGCCGCCGGGAACGGTCGCCGTTACCCCTGCCGCGCTGAGGTAAAGGCCGGGTGACACGGTTTCCGCCGCCGACACGAGTAGGGAGACGTGCAAGTTCTCCCCCGGCGACAAGGGGGCAGGATTGCGCCAGGCCCACGTCTGCGCCAGAGTCATAGGTTGTGTGGCAGTGATCGCGACGGGGTAAAAGCCCGGCGGCAGCATCTCGACGAGCGACAGTGATTGGGCGGCAAACGTCACCGCGCCGGTGTTGGTGATGTAAAGGGTATATGTGCATGGTTGATGCGGAACGATCACGCCTGGTTGCACCATCTGCGCCAACGACAGGGCGGGCATTAGTGCATCTATCGATCCAACGACTGTATTGTCGTCGAGGTCGCCATCCAGCGTCGCGCTGCGGATGACGGCGTAGCTGTGCAGAGGGCCGTCCGCGTGCCGGTCTACTGTCGCAGTCAACACGATTGTCCCACCTGCCCCAGGCAGGAGCGACGGTGTGAACCACGCGAGCAATTGTCCGGTTTGCGTCGGCGCCGCCAGATCAGACGACGTCTGTCCGGTCAGGGTGACGCTGGGAGGCAGCATAGCAGTGATGAACACATTCTCGGCTGCCCACGGGCCGTGGTTGGTGTAGGCCAGGGTGTACGTCAACGCATCTCC
>JAAEQG010000626.1 GCA_024231775.1 bacterium | reverse complement strand
GTGCCTCCCGGAACTCGCGGTTCCATTTGTTGCGGATGCCATCCTTCTTCTTCTCCCACACTGCATTGATTACCCGCTGTGCGAACAGCGGATCCAGCAGGCAGAGCCCAAAGGCGTAGAAGTGCGGGCACTTGTCCTCTTTGGTGCATCCGCACTTGTCCAACTTCTTCACCAGTGTGGGCGTTGGTGACCTGGGATCCGTTCTTCGTGTCTGAAGGCACTCGACGCCTCCGGGTGCTGAGTGACACGGCCGCCGTGTCCTACTTCCTTGTTGCTGCTCGATATTCATCGCCCTCAGCTCCGTCAACTTATCAGGGGTGTCCGAGAGGTCGACGATCCTATCCAGCGCATGGCCGTGTGAGTACCACAGTACGTTCTTGTCATGCTCGCCACCGGGTAGTACCGTCCTCAGTAAATCAGCCACCGCCGGCCCCCTTGTCTCGTGCCGGAGGGCTTCCTTTTGTTGCGACGTCGCCGCGCGCACGCGCGTGGTGTGCACCATGGCGGCCGCGCCCACCCGGTGACAGTCGCGCCACAGTGCCAACCGGACATCCTCGTCGGACACCGTACCGACGATGCTACTTTGGTGCAGGGAGTCCACGGCATCACTAACCGCGGGCTGAAACCTATCGAGGGAGGCGGTGCTGCCTCCCATGCCTTGCTGCAGTTGGTCGGCGCCGCGGAAGTGCTGCAGCCTGTACGGAATCCGACAGGTGTTCCGGTGTGTGTAGACATTCTCTCGGTACGTGGTCCCCGTGCACGCGCGGATGGCGTCCCACAGGCGCATCGCCTTCCCCCGCTGCGAGGGATCCAGCAGCGAGAGTACCCTGTCCCGATGTTTGCTGGAAAGGTGCACGAGCTTCAGGACGGGGCCAATGCAGAACTGCGGTTCTTCCGTGTCGTGGATCGGACGTCCGTTCCGATTCACGGGGAACGCCGCCTGGACTTGGCAGTGGACCCCAAGGGCAGCAAGCTCTACCCGGCAGCACCAGCACAGATGTGGCGCGACGGTCGGGCTCTGCTGCCCGGCGTCATCCCAGGCACCGGCCTTTCCGGTAGAGCCCTCTACAAAGGCCTGGAAACGTCTGTACACGTCCGCCAGCGGCCCCGTGATGCGTCGCAATCCTGCAACGGGCTGCGGACCGCCCCGCTCCCGGACCGTGAGCCCGATTGCCGGGCTGTCGGTAAACAGGCGCAGCGCGTCAGTTGGAGCTGCTGGATCTGTTGCCATGCGGGATTGCATGACACAGCGGCTGAAGAGCACCGCTTCCAGGTCCGCAATGCTGTCCATCAGTGTCAGCACCGCCGGCACGGTTGCTGCCGTCACTGCTGGCATGGGCGTCAGGAGGGACGATGGTGGCTGCTGTTTCCTGAGGATCTCGTTGGCAAGCCCCAACGCCTGCGACACAGTCCGACAGGCGACCAAGCGTTCCGGACCCAGTAGAAGAGAGACCAGCCCCACGGGGCAACCGCTGAAGGGCCGCCAGCCGGTCCCCGACGGTGGCAACCCCACCGCCCTCTTCTCGGCCGGCTCATCCAGCTCCAAGCTCCAGTTGGTGACGCACGCCCCGCAGACCTCGCTGAAGCCCTCCGCCACGCCGGGGCCGCGTCTTCGGATAGACTCGAGCGCATCGCGCGTCAGAGGGGTGCCCCAGGCTTCACCCACGAAGTACACGTCGGCGTGCCAGCATGCATCCCTGTGGCGGTCCGGGTGCAAGCCGTGGCACGCCAGGTTGCTGGTGTCTACCTCGTAGTGGAGGTAGGTCGCCACACGGTTCACATCGTCTTGCAGCTCCTGGTACTTCGTCGCGAGGTCCGGTGGGACGCTCCCCACCCCGCGCTTTGCCATACACCCCTTCACCAGGGCCAGCGTCTTGAGGGCCCGCATCCCGGCGCCACAGGCGGTGATGGCGGCGGCGAGTTCGACGCCGTGCTCGAAAAAGTCGGACAGGTCGTCCAAGCAGACTTGCTCCGCGTGCTCGACGCGCGCATGAATCTGGCACATCATCATGCTGTCCTTTTCAGCCCCGCAGACCATGCAGCTTCGTTTCCGCAGACGGAATGCGGCGGCCGAAGCCAGCAGGTGTCCGAGCTGCACGAAGGCACCCTCGCCGTCGCTCTCCTTCTGTACCGTGCACCCCGCGGTCTCGCATCTCACGACGTAGGCTCCGCACAGAGCCTTACGCAGGAAGTGGGTGCAGCGGTCCTCTTCCTCCTTTGTCAGCAGCAGACCATCTCCATCAAGGGGCAGGCACAGGAAGTCCCAAAGTATCCTGACGGCCCCCGGATCGATCTGGACCACCATCGCGCAGCACACGCGGGGCGAGCAAGCGAGCGACGCACAGTGCGGGCACTGGTACAGGGTTGGCGGGAGGTTCTCGAGCCCGCACCGCTGTTGCCCGCCAGCGTCAGCCTCGCTGTCGCAGAGACAGGTCAGGTTGATGCGCAACATGTCTGCGATGGCCCACTGGAGCTGGATCATATGAGGCCTGCTGCTGCTGGAGCGCTCGAGGGACCCAAAATGGGCGCGGTAGTCTCTGGCAAAAAGCCGCTGGAGCGAGCGCACGCGTCTCT
>JAAEQG010000625.1 GCA_024231775.1 bacterium | reverse complement strand
GGTTCAATGCGCGCATTTGCGCGCATTTGCGCGCATCGGTATACTGCTGGGGGAGGGGCGATGACCGATATCAGGGAACTGCTTGAGCAGGGTGAGTCCGCAACAGTTGAGTTCAAAACGAGTTTGGCCGACAACAAGAAGATCGTGGAGACTATCGCCGCCATGGCGACGGTGGGCGGCGGTCTGGTCCTGGTTGGCGTTCGCGATGACGGGCGGGTGCTCGGTTTGCGACTCGGAGAAGGCGATCAGGAACGACTCGTGCAGCGGGTTCTGGCCCACACTGATCCCAAGGTGTATGTAGACCTGGAGCTGATCGATATTGACTCAAGGCCGGTTCTATGCATCAGGGTGCCACCAGGGGATGGACCTCACCTGGCCTCTGGCCGCGCCTATTACCGTAGCGGTCCGGCCACCGTGGCGATGAGCAGGGATGAGTACGAACGCCGCCTTCTTGATCGTCTCCGCGAGTCGTCTGGGTTTGAGCGCCGCATCGACGATGGCTTGCGGCTGACCGAAATAGATGAATCTGAAGTCCGCAGATTTGCCGAGAGCGCCCGCCAGCGTGGTCCCCTCCCCACTGGCGGATCTCAGGATGAGCTCGAATTGCTACGCCGCCTTCATCTCGTCCGTGGTGATCTGACCACGGTGGGCGGGGTCCTGCTCTTTGGTCGTTATCCCCAGGGGCCCTTTCCGCAGTCCACGATTCGCGCCAAGGCGGTGCGCGGGGCCAGCGTTGATGCGGTGGCCATTGAGGGTTCCCTCTTCCAACAGATCGATCGGGCGGCCGACTTTGTCGCGCGCAACCTAAGAATCAGGCCCGTGCTCACCGAGTTGGTACGCCAGGATCTTCCTGAACTGCCACTTTCGGCGGTCCGTGAAGTGATCGCCAACGCCGTTGCTCATCGCGACTATCGCAGCACGGCCCCGATCCAGCTCCGGCTCGATGATCGAGGTCTCAGCGTTTGGAATCCAGGACACTTCCCGCCACCGATCACCCCGGCCTTGCTGCGTCAGGATCATCCGTCGGTCCCCACCAACCCCCTGGTTGCGCGAGTTCTCTATCTGGCGGGCTACATAGAGCAGTGGGGAACCGGCACCCAACGGGTTATCCAGGCAATGCGCGATCAGGGGAATCCCGAGCCTCTGTTCGAGGAGGCGAAAGAGAGCGGCATCCGGGTGATTCTGCCCCTACCCAGAGGGCTCACCGACCGCCTTTCCTTGCGTCAGCAGAAGCTACTCGGGGAGACCAAGCCGGGCAGCGAGGTACGTACAGCCGAGTACGCTCGTCAGGCCGGAGTTGCCCATCGCACGGCGCTGCAGGACCTCCGGGGATTGGAGGACCTGGGCCTGGTAACCCGGCTCGGCCGTGGCAAGGCCTGCCGCTGGATGATTCTCTAAGGGACTAGCTGATGCTGAGCATGGAATATCTCGATAACTGGATCCGTTTCTACCTGGGACGCCTGGATCCGACGCGTTTCGAGGAGTTGTGCGCCGCCCTGCTGACGGCGGAAGGACACACCGACGTAAGCCATTGGGGGGCGGCGGGTGCCGACGGTGGCATCGATATCCTGAGCCGGGGTCCGGACGGCCGATTGTGGGTCAGCCAGTGCAAGCGCAAGCGCTCCGGGACCTTGTCGCCGAAGGCTGCGGTGGCCGAACTGAGTAAGGTGATCGACGACCTGCCAGATCCGCCGCCAGCCGTCTATCACCTGATCGCCACCTGCAACATCTCCCGCAGTACCGACCAGGCGCTTCGGGACGCTGCAGAGGGCTCGTTTGAGCTTGCCAGCACCTGGGCGGAGAGCAAACTGGTCGCCCTGCTGCGCGACGACCATCCGGAACTTTGTGAGCGGTTCATCGGGCCGGCTGAGAAGATCTTCTGGAACGTTCCGAAT
>JAAEQG010000624.1 GCA_024231775.1 bacterium | reverse complement strand
GGTGTCTTCAGTAGGATAACTCGGTGAGATACTTCGGTGCGTTGTGGTGCGGTATGTCTTGCTCGCCGCGGAGGCCGCGCGGCACCAGTGCTTGCCGTAAGTGTGCGTAGGTGAGCACAGTTAACGGGCCGGTTCACAAGGTGCATTATCGGCGAGAACGAGACGGGCGGGCCTGATCCAAGGCACGGGTGCTTGAGCGAGCGGGGAGAAGCAGTCTATGAGGCGTACGAGAACATCTGGATGGTACAGCAGGCTGAGGGGAGAACAGGCGGGCCCCTGGCGCGCGCATCGGTTGGGTGGTTTGTGCCGACTGGTCATGGTCGCCGCGGTCGCGCTAGTTTGGCTGGCGAACCCGGGTCTGGCAGCGGACGAACCGGCGGTCTCGCTCGGTCGGGTCGAGACTGCGCAGAAGGGCAGTCTGCTGATCCTTTCCGCAGTGGAGTTGCGCTGGGCGGAGGATGGCAGCCTGGTCCAGGATACTTTCATCGAGCTGTACAACGACCACCCGGATGAGGTGGATGTGCAGCTCTATTTCGTGAATGGAGACGGACCGCTGACGGCGGGCGGAGGTGAGCCGGCACACCCGGGATGGAACCGAGAGGGTGTTGGTTTCAGACTGAGTGGTAACGAACCGACCTACTGGTCCGCGTTCAGTGGCGAGCCGAGAGGGTTTCCCTCCTGGACCATTCTGGATCCGGGCACGCCCGAAGGACGACCCGATCCGGACGGATCGACTGACCGGGTGTTGCGTGGGTATGTCGTATGCTGGGCGGTGGACACGCTCGGACGCGAGATTCGGTGGAACCACCTGGGCGGAATGGCGACGGTAGTCGACTACCGAGACGCAGCGGCGTGGGAGTATCCGGCGTGGGCGTTTCAGGCGCACGGCGCAAACCATGGCGACCAGACCCGCAGTTGTCTGACTTTCAACCTGGAAAACGGGCAGTGCATCGATCACGAAACTCAGCCGGGGGAGATGAACCTGGACGGGTACGAGTATGACGTTTGTCCGGGAGCGCTGATGTTCGAGTTTCGCGCCGCCGGCTCGACACTTCCCGCTCCGGAAGGCGGAACCCCCATCGGCGTGGACACGCGGCTGGTACTGTTTCCCTGTGACCTGGACCTGCGCCAGGATACCGAGGGACCGGTCGTCACCAAGGCACACTTCGACATCTGGAATCAAGAGGAAGTACAGCTTACCGGTACGCACCGCTGCATAATCGGATGGGACATGACTCCGTTGGAGTCCTACACGCCCTTCGGCGTTCCCAACAGTTTCCTCAGAGAGTTCCTGCAGACCGACCGCGGAGTAGCCCGCATTCATGGGATGGCCAGCGGTGCGTGCAACGTAGACGGATGGGTGAGCCAGGACGCCGCGCTCCTGGGTGTGGTCCAAAGTGCAATCCGGTTCCCCGGGATGGTGAGCCAGACGGGCATACCCTTGAGCATCCAGAGCAAGGAAATCGGGCGAATCCAGGCGGACATTGGCACCGGAGCTGGAGAGCGGCCGAGAGGCGTCAAGAGGTAGAGGTTTGCCCGCAAGGACAAACGATGGGTGGGGGACGCCCACCACGGTTTGAAGCGAGCGTCGCCGAGAGACACTCCTGACGGGTCTAAGTTGTGCGATAGCACGTGCGTCGGCTTGGCCGACGCGGAAGACGCCGACAGGAGTCGAGGCGGCTGTAAGGGGATCGGTGCGGTTCACGCCTAGTGCGGCGCGTAGCCGCCTGGAGACGTAACCAGAGGGGCAAAGATGTCCACGGGAAAAAGTCAACTGTACATGGCGGTGACGGCGTGCTGTTGCCTGCTGGCGTCGTCCGCCGCGGGCTTCCCAGATGTGGTGTCGCTCGGTTTGGGCCGGGGGTATGACCAAGGCGCGAGCTTCCAGATGGTCATCACCGGTTCGAGCATGGAATCCGCCCGGGCTGCGCTGGAGGCAGACGGGGTTGATTTCACGGCATCCGAGGGTTTCACCTCAGGAGTGATAGCAGGCTACGACGTCGTCCTGCTGGGACTATTCGATCCGGCGGAGACGCTCACCAACGCGGAGCGCAACGCCATCGAGGCATATGTCCACAGTGGGGGTGGGTTGGTCTATCTGGGGGACAACAGCAAGTTCGCCGCTCCCAACCAGAGTGTGGCGGGTATATTCGGAGTCACGTTCGGTGACGATGCGGGCACCGGGCCGGCGACCACCATTCCCGATCCGGCTCATCCGATAATCGACGGCCCCGCGGGCGTGGTCACTGAGTACGACATCTCCGGAAACCAGGCTGGCTTCGTCGGAGGCATTGTGGACCTCGGACCCCACGCCCGGGCAGTGCTCAGCACCGACCAACGCACGGTAGTCGCGGTGATCGAACCCACTGTCCTCGGCCCGAATAGTGGGCCTGTTGTCTTCGTTGCCGAGGTTAATGGATTCGCGGACGCCGGTCTCGGCACGATCGATCTCGCGGACAATCTGACCCTTATACGCAACATCTTCGCTTATGTATCCACCGGTTGCGACGAGGACCTGGACTGCCAGGACGGCATCTTCTGCAATGGTGCCGAGCAGTGCACCGATGAAGAGTGTCTGCCGGGAGCGTTCCCTTGCACCGGAGGGGATGGGTGCCACGAGAGCACCGACACTTGTGGCCCTTGCACAGACGACGCGCAGTGTGACGACCAGCGCTTCTGCAACGGGCTGGAAACCTGCGACCTCGGCAGCGGACTCTGTCAGCCGGGTCCCTATCCCTGTCCGGTGGGCGAAGGCTGTCTGGAGGACGATCAGACCTGTGGGCCATGCGCGTCCGACGCCGAGTGTGACGACGGATTGTTCTGCAATGGGTCGGAAACCTGCGACCTGGGCTCGGGGGTCTGTCAACCGGCTGCGTTCCCCTGTCCGGCAGGGGATGCGTGCCACGAACTGACCGACACCTGTGGTCCGTGCACTGCGGACTCGCAGTGTGACGACCGGGTTTTCTGTAACGGAGTGGAGACCTGCAACGTGGGCTCGGGCGTCTGCGAGCCCGGCGACTTCCCCTGTGCAGTTGGCGAGGGCTGCCACGAGTCAACCGACACCTGCGGTCCTTGTACTGCGGATCCTCAGTGCGACGACCTGATCTTCTGCAACGGTTCCGAGACCTGCAACGTGGGCACGGGCGTCTGCGAACCCGCGGGCTTCCCCTGTCCAGCCGGAGACGCCTGCCACGAGGACCTCAACACCTGTGGGCCCTGCGGCGAAGACGCCCAGTGTGACGACGGGCTCTACTGCAATGGGGCGGAGACGTGTGAAGTAGGTTCGGGAGTTTGCATTCCCGGAACGCGTCCGTGTGCGGATGGTGAAGGCTGCCATGAGGACACGGATACGTGCGGACCCTGCACTGCGGATGATCAGTGTCCCGATATGGTGTTCTGCAACGGAGTGGAGACCTGCGATGTGGGAACTGGCGTCTGCGAACCTGGCGTCTTTCCGTGCGCACCGGGCGAAGCCTGCTTTGAGGACATCGATGAATGTGGTCCCTGCACGACCAACGGGGATTGTGACGACGGGCTCTTCTGCACTGGCACAGAGGCCTGCGAGGTTGGCACGGGAGTCTGCGAACCAGGGTCCGCACCGTGTGTCGCCGGCGAGGCGTGTTTCGAGGACCTGAGCACGTGCGGTCCCTGTGCAAGCAACTCGGACTGCGACGACGGGCTGTACTGCACGGGGGTGGAGACGTGCGACGATTCCACTGGAGAGTGTCAGCCGGGCGTGCTCCCCTGTACGTCGGGGGAGGGCTGCCATGAAAGCAGCGATACCTGCGGACCCTGCACGGATGATGGCCAGTGCGACGATCTGGTGTTCTGCAATGGCGTGGAGGCCTGCGGAGGCGGCGGGGTGTGTCAGGGAGGGGACGCTCCTTGCACAGACGATTGCGAGCACTGCCGTGAAGAGGACGACAGTTGTGGATGGTGCATGTTCGATCTCGACGAAGATGGCGTGATCGGCACCGGGGACTATGCATTCTTCAGCGGATGCTTCGGCGGATGTTATGCTCCCGACGACCCCTGTGCAGCCGCAAACTTCGATGGCGATCCCGGCATCTGCGTAGGCTCCGGAGACTTCTCCGGTTTCAGTGGCTGCTTTGGCCTAACCTGTGCGGAATGTGCAGCCTGCGATCCATCTGCGCGTCCGGCGCTGCGCGGTGCCAAAGCTCTGACCGGGACAGCAATGAAGCTGGTGGCTTCAACCGAGCCGAGCGACAAGGAAGGGCTCGATTCTCTGCCGGCGTCGGACAAGTCGTTCACCGTGGGGAGCACGTTCTATCTGGAGGTTTGGGCGAGGCGTCCGAGCGGTTCAGTAGAAGGCATTTGCTCGGTATACGCGGACATGGACTTTGATCCGGAGTTGATCAAGGTCAGCAAGATCATCCCCGGAGCGCTCCTTAGTCAGCTGGTGGTTGACAAAGTGGTGGCTCGTGACGGCGAGATACACTCTCTGGGCGGATCGACGGATCCCGGAGAAGGTGGCGTAGGCTTGGATACCAAGTGGATCAAGGTGACGACCATTCGCCTGAAGGCCAAGCGGGTTGGTCGGTCCGAGGTCCAACTAAAGCAGGCCGATCCTCGATTGGGAATAAGTAT
This sequence comes from bacterium, assembly GCA_024231775.1. Taxonomy (GTDB): domain Bacteria; phylum Planctomycetota; class Phycisphaerae; order UBA1845; family UBA1845; genus JAAEQG01. Next base: position 10,794 of record JAAEQG010000624.1, on the reverse strand, counting down.
GTACGGGCAGTTTGAGACCATCGAAGCGGAGGACATCAGCTACGGAAAGCTGAGCTTGGTGTTCACTCGCTCGACCGGCAACAGCGGGAAGACAATGACCCGCGGGTAAGGCACAGTTCCTCGCGGTGAGCCGCGTGGCTCCTGGAGGGGCAAGTGTGGGTTGATCAACGGAGGGGAGAGTCTCCCTGCGTTCCTGTCGGACTGGCGACGTTCTGGAAGAGGGGTCGGAAATGAACTTCAGCGTTCTTGGAATACGGGCGACACGGGCGGGACTGGTGGCGAGTCTGCTTGCGGGCCTGTGCGTTACGGGCCTATCGGTACCAGCCGAAGGCGGAAACCGGGCCACTCGCGTGACCGTGCGGCTCGTTGCCTTGGAGGCTTCCGGTCCGGCGGACGAGGCGGGGGCATTACCGGCCACCGGAACCCAGTTTCTCGTGGGAACGAATTTCTTCGTGGAGGTATGGGCGTCCACCAGCGAGGCGAATGGTCTGGCGTCGGCCTATACGGATCTCACCTTCGATGATTCCCGACTGGAGGCGCTAAGTGTAATCCATACGAACGTCTTCGACCAATTCGAGCGCGGAACGATTGCAGCCGGATTGGTCGATGACCTGGGCGGAGCGCACCAGGCTGCCTCAGGCTGCGACGATCACGTTGGCGCAGCCCCACAGTGGGCGCGCATTGCGATCGTCGAATTCAGGGTTGATGCTACCGGAAACGCCCCATTCCTGGTGGGCGACAGCGGGTCCGCTGTGTTCCAGATCAGTATTTGTGGTGAGCTCGGCAACGTAGACCCGGCGGATGTTGACTACGGGGTTGGGTTGGACGTCGTGTTGGCTCAGTGCAGCAGCCACGGACAATGCGATGATGCAGATCCTTGCACTGAGGACATCTGTGGCACGAGTGGCTTGTGCGAGTATGAAGACAACACCCTGCCATGCGACGATGACGATCCGTGCACGGAAGCTGATACGTGCAGCAACGGTGAGTGCTCGGGAGCCGTGATCGCAGGTTGCGTGCCTTGTACCATCCCAGCCAACTGCGACGACGGGAATCCGTGCACCGACGATAACTGTAACACCAGCGGTGTGTGCGAGCACTCGGACAACACTGACGCATGTGATGACAGCAATCCATGCACGGAGAGCGACCGGTGTGCCGCAGGTGCTTGTGGCGGTACGCCGATTCCAGATTGCGTTCGATGCACTGTGCCCGCTGAGTGCGAGGACTCCAACCCATGTACGGATGACTTCTGTAACACCAGTGGCGCGTGTGAGAATCCCGACAATGCGGCGGCGTGCGACGATCTTGATCCCTGTACGGAAAACGACGCGTGTAGCGCTGGCGACTGTGGGGGCACCGCGATCCCTGATTGTGTAGCCTGCGTCGGCTCCGGGGACTGCGTCGATGGGAATCCTTGCACGGACGACGTGTGCAATTCCAGTGGCGTATGCGAGAATCCGGACAACACGGCTGGATGTGACGATGCGGACCCCTGCACGGAGAGCGACGTGTGCAACGGCGGAATGTGTGCGGGTACGCAGATCCCTGATTGCGTGCCTTGTGTGGGCCCCGCGGACTGCGCGGATGGGAATCCCTGCACCGATGATGTGTGCGGTTCCAACGGGGGGTGTGAGAACCCGGATAACATCGCACCTTGCGATGATCAGGACCCGTGTACGGGCGGCGATGTTTGTGGGGGTGGCGCATGCACGGGTACGGTGATCCCGGACTGCGTGCCCTGTGTTGTCCCGGGCGATTGTGATGACGGCGACGGGTGTACCGAGGATTCCTGCAATACGAGTGGCGTTTGTGAGCACCAGGATATTCCCGGATGCGGCCCGTGTACGGGACCGGCGGACTGCGACGATCTTGACTCCTGCACCGATGATTCGTGCAACTCCAGTGGGGTGTGCGTGCACACCAACAATGCGGACACGTGCGACGATGGCGATGCGTGCACCCTTGATGACCTGTGCTCCAACGGTGTATGTGCCGGGACTCCGGTAGGTGGATGTACCCCCTGCGACGAGCCGGCGGACTGCGATGACGGCAATGCGTGCACCAACGACTCATGTGGCACGAATGGTGTGTGTGCATTCACTGCGATCCCCGGCTGCGGCGGGGGCGGTGGAGGGGGCATTGATCCGCCCGATGATGACCGGGACGGTATTCCGAACGTGAGCGACAACTGTCCCAAGATCCCCAATCACGGACAGGAAGACGAAGACGGAGATGACGTCGGAGATGTGTGCGACAACTGCCCAGCGACTGATAACTCTGAGCAGGATGACGTGGATGGGGACGGCTACGGAGATGCTTGCGACAACTGTCCGGAGGACGCGAACGAGAGCCAGGCGGACCTGGATGGGGACGGGCTCGGAAACGTATGCGATTCTGACGACGATGGTGACGGCGTTGACGATGGCGACGACAACTGCCCAGCAGTTTACAACCCCGACCAGGCGGACCAGGACGATAACGGCGTGGGCGACGCCTGTGATGACCAGACCCCGCCTGTGACGGAAGATGCGGATGGCGACGGCGTGGCTGATGGCGACGATAATTGCCCCCGGGCTTTCAATCCGGATCAAGTCGATTCAGACGAGGACGGCCTGGGGGATGCATGCGACAACTGTCCGGAGGACGCCAACCCTGATCAACTGGACACCGATCTGGACGGTCTCGGGGACGTGTGTGATGAAGATGACGATGGCGACGGGATTCCCGACGCGGACGACAATTGCCCGTTGGCGGCGAACGCTCTGCAGGAGGACATTGACGGCGATGGGATCGGTGATGTGTGCGACGAGGATGTCCCTCCGCCCGCGCCGTTGGACTCGGACGACGATGGGGTGAACGACGACGAGGACAACTGTCCGATAATCTGGAACCCGGGGCAGGGGGACATGGACCAGGACGACGTGGGCGATGTGTGCGACAATTGTCCGTTCACACTCAATCCTGGCCAGTCAGACACGAATAGCAACGGGACTGGCGACGTCTGCGACTTCGAGGCCCTTGGATCATCCGCTCCGCGAGCCCCTTGTGGGGCGTGTGGAGTGGGCGCGCCCACCGGCCTGATGCTCACCAGCCTTTGCTGGATGGGCTTGCGTATGAGCCGGAGGCAGAGATGGTCCTAGAGAATCGCCCGCGCTGACCGCCGGCGCGGCGGTCGCACGGAAGGGAACATACCCGCGCGCTTGCTACGCAAGCGGAGATGACCTATAATGAGATAATGCGCCGTTCGGGCGTGCGGTTGATTCACCGTCATGCCTGCCGAGTGCATCTAGGGGTGGAGGCCGGTCGGGCCGGTCCGAGAAGGAAGGAAGCGAATGATGTCTAGCCGAGTGTACACTGTTTGGACGCTGGCCATGCTCAGTCTGGCCATCACCGGACCGCGGCTGCTCCATGCTCAACCGTGCGATCCTCAGTGGGACAATGACGTTGGCAACCCGGGGATCACCAGTTCGTCGCCGGTGGTGTATGCGCTGACTGTGCATGACGACGCTCTATACGTCGGCGGAGACTTCTCTCAGGCCGGCGGCGTGTCCGCGAACAACGTCGCCAAGTGGGACGGCTCCAGTTGGAGCGCTCTGAGCAGCGGGACCAGCGCAACGGTATGGGCCCTTAACGTGTACGGCGGCAACCTTATCGCCGCCGGAGCGTTTGGGAGCGCCGGCGGTCAGCATGTCGGCTTCATCGCTGAGTGGAACGGGAGCACTTGGTCACCTCTGGGCAGCCAACCCGTGGGCATGAACATCGACGTGAACGCTTTGGCGGTGTTTGACGGCGACCTGTACGCCGGCGGCGCATTCAACACCGCGGGCGGTCAGGCTGCGTTCTTCGTCGCCAAGTGGGACGGCAACGCGTGGTCTGCGGTGAGTGGTCCGTCTGGCAATGGACTCAATGGAACCTGCTACTCGGTGGCGGCCACGGACACGGCTTCTGCGGTAGGACCGGCGTTGTACGCCGGAGGCATCTTCACTACGGCGGGGGGTGTGGGGGCTCCGCGCGTCGCCAAGTGGAATGGGTCGACCTCGGAGTGGTCCGGTATGGGCAGCGGGATGAACACGGCGGTCTTCTCCGTCGCAATCCACAATGACGGGACCGGAAACGCCACATACGCCGGTGGACAGTTTTCCGTGGCGGGAGGCGACCCTGGCGATTATGTGGCCAAGTGGAATGGTGCAGCATGGTCTGCTCTGGGTAGCGGACTCGATGACGACGTCTGGGTGTTGGCCAGCTTCGACGACGGCGAGGGTGCCGACCTTTACGCCGGGGGCGACTTCGGCTTGGCGGGTGGGGGATCAGCCTCTCATGTCGCCAAGTGGGACGGGGCAAGCTGGGCGGCGCTCGGGGCGGGCACCAACGACGCGGTCTACGCTTGCGCCGTAGCGGATGGAACCTCCGCGATAACGCCGGGGCTGTACGTGGGGGGGGTGTTTACGCAAGCCGGCGGTCAAGCGGCGTCATGCGTCGCCCGCTGGGGCTATGCCGCTGCGACCACCGACTGCAACACGAACGACATACCCGATGAGTGTGAGCTTGAAGGCAACGACTGCAACTCCAACGGAACGCCGGACGATTGCGAACTGGGGGCCAACGACTGCAACAACAACGATGTGCCCGATGAATGCGATGTTGCCGGAGGAACCAGCCCCGACTGCAACTCCAATCTGACGCCGGACGAGTGCGACGACGTGAGCGGCGGTGACTACAACACCAGCGGGGGCCTGGACCTGGACGACTTCGCCGCGCTAGTTGACTGCCTAGGGGGGCCGGATCAAACGCCGACACCGTCCGCGCCGGAATGTCTCGATCTGTGCATCGAGGCTTTTGACGACGACAGCGATGGCGATGTCGACCTGGAGGACTTCCGGGAGTTCCAGGAGCAGTTTGCCGGGCCAGTGTGATTAGAGTCCAGTTCCTGGGATGGACGTGCCGGTGCAGGACGCTTCCGAACCTCGACCGTGAGGGAGCGGAACGCAAACCGATGGGCCTGAATCGGCAGACTCAAACTGCGCGCTACTCTTCAGCAGTCTGCAATACAGCGGGCGAGGGTACTGGGCTGGCTGGTGCATCACCCCTGAAAACCGTCTTGGGCTGCGGGTCAACGCGGATGATCGCGGACTAGCTCTCATGGGCCTCGTCAACGAATCGCCCGGGTTCGGGCTGGGACCGCGCCGTCATGGTCAGGTTCTGATCCGCGTTCATCCGGGTTTATCCGCGGCTTCACTTCTCGCTGTCTTGGTTGTTAGACCGGTTTCATACCAGGCCTTGCATGAACATGCTGATTGGGTTTGCGGGAGTGGGCGATGAGAAACGCACTCCCCTCCCTTTCAGGGAGGGGTTGGGGGACGTCGAGAGGCTCCAAACCAACCCCGTCGCCCTGCCCTCTCCCCCAGGGGAGAGGGGTTCGCAGCCGCAACATGAACGCGGGAAACGGCGGTAATCAACCAGATTGCGTGTTTTGGAAAGACAAGACCCTTCGCGCAGATCATGTAATTCGGGGCCTGTCGGAACAGCCGGTCGGTAGCCCTGCGGGCTTGGCTGTTGGCGGATCATCCGGGACGCAAGATCGGCAGGCGGGCGGTCCGCGATCCCTGCACGAGTCACTCGGCGATGGGTTGGGCGCACCATACCAGCAGATGCCAAGGGTACGCCGGCTTGTTTGGTGGTCCTGGCACGGTCTCGACGGTAAGTCCGCTCGCGGCGGCTACGTCCAACAGCCCGTCACCATTCACGTCCCCCAGAGCGACGCCCATCGTCGTCGCCAGGCCCGTCTCTGGGAGGTTGCTGTTTGCGATGTACGTCCACTGGCCCTGACCGTCCCCCAGAAGCGGGAAGACGCCTCGGACATACCCACCCTCCAGTCTGAGACGGCCGGATACCACGATGTCCAGGTTGCCGTCACGGTCCAAATCACCCATCGCCAATCCGATGGCCCCTCCGAACATGTCCGGGAAGACGTCAGGAGTCTTCTGCCACGAACCGTCCGGCTGCTGCAGATAGGCTTCCGGACCATCTACCCAGTTGGCGGTTGCGAGGTCGGCAAGTCCGTCACCGTTCACATCGCCCACGGCGATCCCGTGGTAAATGCCCTGGATGCGCGGCGTGGGCAGGTTCTCTGACGAACTCGTCCAACTCTCGTCACCTCCGTTGAGCCACACTCGCGGGCCCACGGCGCAGGCCGCGACGATGTCGGGCAGGTCGTCCCCGTTCATGTCCGCCAGCACCAGGCGCGGAGCCCACGCCTCCTCGGCTAGGCCCTCCGAAGCGCGCCTCCAGCTGCGACCGCTCCCGTCGCCAAGATAGACGTTCAGCCCGCCCTCCTGGCTACTGGCCGCAACGAGGTCCGCGTGTCCATCACCGTTCACATCCCCGATCGCCACCGACTCCGCTCCCCCGTGCAGTTCCAGGGTCGCCGCGCCCGAGGTTGCAGTACCTGGGGTCAGACCATCGGTGACCAACTCCCAATTCCCCGTGCCGTCGCCGAGGAACACGAAGATCCCGTGGTGGTGGTCGCCGACCGCCACGTCCACCTTGCCATCGCCATTCACGTCAGCGAACGCCAGCCCGCCCCCGGAGGAGCCCTTGGGCATCTCCAGGCCGGCGGAAGCCTCGGTCCATTCGCCGCCGCCCGATCCAAGCCACACTCGCGGCCCCTTGCCCAAGCGCGGATGCCCGCCCAAGTCCAGGTTTCCGTCTCCGTTGACGTCTGCAAAGACCGGGTTGCATTTCCACTTCGAGGTTTCAGGCATGCCCGCGCTGCACGGGGCAAAGTTCAGCACCGTGGGCACTTTCTGGGCCGGCCGTGGTGACTCCTGCGGCGCAACGTCATCGACGGGGCTGGGCTTGGGGTCGTTGCACCCGACGAGAATAGTCAGCACAGCTCCCCACAAGGGTACGGTTCGCATAATCGTCTCCGCGTGATGCTTACTTAAGGTCCAGGTACCACTGCTCGCCACGTTTGACCCACGTCTCGCTGATCGTCGGAGTCGACGGCGGGAGCTTGGTCAGGTTGGGGTCGAGCAGACGATGTTCGATTCGGGCCCGGACCTTGCCTACGCCTGTTCCCTGGAGCACTTCCACCCAGAGCAATTCGTAGGACAGGAACTCGATCTGATCGTACGCTGAGCTGAAATCCTCCGCCGAAACCTCGACCCGATCCTCCGGGTCGCTCAGCTCGTAGAGGTGTCCCCAATCGTTCGCCGTCCGCGCATCCCATCCTTCGCGGGCGTATGCTTCCAGGCGGGCTTCTGCTTCGGCATCCCGCGTAGCCGGGGACGCCGGGTACGCATCCGACTCGCGTTTGGGGACCACTCGCCAACGTCCATCGGCCCGGCGCCATTTCTGCCACCGCGTGGGTGTCTTTCGGGGAGCCATCTCAGGATACTTCAACAGAGACGTCTCCGTGGAAACCTCCACCCAGCCGATCTCGCCCTCCGTCAGGACCCGGCTGATGTCGAACGACTGGATCCGAAACGGTCGCTCGGCGCGGTACCATTCGCAGAACTCAGCCTCCGTAGCTCCGGGCGGAACATCCTCGAAGAGGAACACGACAGCGCAGTCTTCCTCAAGCTCCGCTGTCCAGAGTTGTTCAGCGCTCCCCTGAAGGGTTTTGGGTGGGGTCGGCACCTGGGAGATCACGGGCTGGGCCGGCTTCGGAGCACACCCCAGACCGGTCAGCGCCAGCGCCCATACCCCTCCGAGCCAAGCGCGTTTCCGAAACCGTAGCCAACACCAACGAGGACTTCGCATGTTGTCTTCTGCTCTCATGCTAGGAGATATCGTCATTTCCGACAGCAACTTGCACTCGCCAAACCAGCCCGTTGTCAACATCAGTATACCCACGTATGCGGTGTACGCCAGCCCGCGCTTCTACCACTTGCTTGTACCGCCGGCTTCTTGGCTGGCGGCTGCCCGGGCGAGATAGTGCCCGATAACCGTTCCGGATCATCTGGTCGGCCGGATGTCCACGGGGTCCGGATGCGCGCGTACGGGACGCTGCTGCTTGGCATCCTGGATCGCGCCAAAGGCAGCCTGGAACGCGGTAATATCGGCGGCATCTACGCGGGCGTCGCCGTTGGCATCGAATTGCCGGATACAGACGGATGCACTCGGATGACCCAGGCCATCCGCGCAAGAAACGAAATGGGCGAAGTCGGTCACGTCGACGTCTCCATCACCATCGATGTCGCCGGCCGCCGGGCGCCCCACGATCGTAAACGTGTCTGGCGTCACCGCGCTGACGCCCGCAACCGTCAGACGCAGGAGGCAACGCGCGGACGTAGGAAGGTCGGCAGGCATGTGCCATTGATACAAGCCGCTGTCCGGCACACTGTCGGCGATCATGGTCCACGGGCCTTCCGCCCCACGGGTGGACAGCTCGATCGCCACCCGGTGCGGTCCGGGATCGGGCGACGCAGTGTGCCACGTGATGAACCGAACGGAACCGGCGGCCAGCGCCTCCCCGCCGCGCGGGTACCGAGGATGAATCCGCGTCGAGGTCGGTACGGAGCTTTCCGCGTAGAACCGCAACCGGTTTCTCCCATACCGTTCCTGCGGTTTGGGCTCCTCCGTGATCACGGCGATGTCCGGATACCCGTTGTGGTCGCCATCCACCCCCACGTGCAACACGGCAGCCTCGCGGCAGTTCGGCGTGTCGAACGCGGAGATTTCTCTCCACGCCCCGTTGCCCATGCGGCTGAGGATGGTGACCCTGCCGGGATGGCCCTCGGACAACGTCACCACGTCGCCACGCCCGTCCAGGTCCATGTCCGCGATGCGCGCCCTGGCGTATTTCCGTCCTGCCGGCTGCCCGTCGGAGAGATTCTCCCATACGCCCGGCCGAGTCCAGGACCAGACTTCAAGCTCACCCCTCAAACCTACCGCCACCAGCTCGGCACGCCCATCGTCGTTCAGATCGCCCAGTGAGACCGATTTGAAGGCGTACGGCGAGGTGGGCAGGTTGCCGTCCGCCGGTTCGAAACCGCCCAGCCCGTCTCCCAGGTAGACCGTGCAATCACTGTACGTCGCGGCGAAGTCTGCATGCCCGTCACCGTTGACCTCGCCAAACTCGAACTTCATGTTGGATCTGCCGCCGAGGATCCCGAAGCTCTGCGTCCAGCTTCCGTCACCGTTGTTGAGATACACGTGTACACCGGACTTGCTGCCGAACGCCGTCGATCCCAGGTCCAGGTCTCCGTCGTTGTCCACGTCGGCGAAGTCGGTTCCGAACATCCCCCACGTTTCCCCGTTAGTGGCCAAGCCGTCGTCCCAGGGAGTCCAGCTCCGTCCCGTGCCGTCTCCCAGGGCGACTTCCAGAATCTGGTCCCCCAGGTCGGTTTCGGAGTAGTTGTGATGCACGCCGTATCCGACGTCCATCCGACCGTCGCCGTTCACGTCACCCAGCGCCACCCCGCCATACCCCACGTGACCGTACTGGGCCAGCGACCACCCTCCTGCGCCGTCCCCAAACCACACCATGATCCCGTGCTGCTCCGTGTTCACGAGCGGTGAGCCGTGATCGCCGACGCACACGATATCCACGTGTCCGTCACCGTCGACGTCGCCCAGCTCCAGTTCGGTGTTCCCCCGGCTCATCCCGATCGTGTGCAGCCCCTCCGAGCGATCGACGTAGCCTAGTTCCCTACCGGCCGAAGTAGCTCCAAGGCTCATCGGGCACATCAACATTATGAACACGAGTCTATGCGCCACAGTAGTCTCCAACGTCAGCCAGCCGCACTTCGCCCGCCTGCTCCCCATATACAAGAGACAGGGGCAAGCGGGAAGAGCTTCCCGTCTTGCCCCCGTCGTAGCTGTCGATTGCCCTTAGTCTACTCGGGTACGGAGCACCGCACGACGTACGTGCCTAGTTCTCCACCGAGCCTGCCCCGCCGGAAACGGGCGTGCCGTTCCGGCGATACAGATCACCTTAGCGCACTTAGCGCGTGAACGAACGCGTCGTAGCGCCACTCAGGGAGCTGCCACTCGGACGCTCGCCCGTGCCGCCCGAACCGACGAAGTCGGCGTGGATCACGGCCAGCGTCGAAGCATCGTCCGAGTCGTTGCTGTTGTTGTAGCCGGGCAGGTTCATGCCGGCAGACGCGTGGGCCTTAGGAGAGCGGGGTGCGAACGACATAAGCTTGAAAGCAACACCCAGCAACGGAGCATCGACCGAGTCCGGACACAGACCACTGCCCACACCCTGCACGCGGGCGTAGCCCTTGTCGGTCTGGAGGAACTCACGCATGAAGATGTTCAGTCCGGGCACGGCGTAGTGGCTCAGGTGAGCCTGATCCCAGCAGCAGACGCAGCGCTGGTCATACACGAAGTCCGTTTCTTCCTCGTTCCAGATCTTGAACCTGGGCTTGGTGCACACCGGCACCGGCGGGAGTTCCTGCTCGTCGTCCTGACGCAGGTCGACACCCAGCACGAGCAAGGTCAGGTCGGTGTCCAGCTGCCCGGTGTCGAACGGACGGCCATTCGATGCGTAGAAGTCAAACAGCAGAGCAGTGAAGTTCTTCACGTACTCTTCGCCGTCCATCTTCAACTGCCCCGGGGTGCCGTCGGTCTCAGCGCCGTTGGCAACGTTGTTCGTGCCGGTGGCGTACGCAAAAGTGGTGTACTCCCAAGCGGCGCCTGCCATGTAGTTGATGATCACGGCGTCACCCTTGAGGTGATTCCAGCGAATCTCCTCGCCGGTGTCGGTCGTGGCCCACACGATCAGGTAACCACGCAGAACGCGTTTGGTCGAGCCACTCGGATCCGGACGGCCGGGAGGCGAGC
>JAAEQG010000623.1 GCA_024231775.1 bacterium | reverse complement strand
GTCAATCCCGACCCGGTGAATCTGACCAACCTAACGTTCACGGATACTTTGCCGGTTAGCGTCACGATCGCCACCCCGGCGAACGCCTCGGCGACCTGCGACAGCGTGCTCGTCGCCCCGGATGGCGGCAGCACCATCAGCTTTAGGGCCGACCGGTTTGGGGAATACGAAACGTGTATCATCACCATAGACGTGACCAGCAGCGTTACCGGGACGCACACGAACATCTCGGAACAATTGACCTCGGATTCTGGCGAGCACGGCAACGCCGTCGCCAGCCTGACCGTGGACTCAGGGCTACCCGGATTCAGCAAAAGCTTCTCGCCCAGCACGATTCCGCCTGGTGGTACCAGCACACTGACGTTTCTCGTGGATAACACCGCCAACCAGGCGCATGTGGTATCAATAAACTTTACCGACGTTCTGCCTGATGGTATGCTCGTTGCTGCTATGCCCAATGCCTTCACCGACTGCGATAGTGGATATTCGCCTCCTTCACTCGTCGCTATCCCCGGAACAAACGTGATCAACCTTGTCGCCACAGGTATCTACTTTCCACCCGATTACGATTTTCCGGTGCTACGAGACGGGGCAAGCTGCATCGTCACCGTTGACGTGACCGTCGCTGACCCTGGCGAGTACGCCAACGTCTCGGGACTACTATCTGCTGATTCTGTGATGGCCGGCAAGGCCACCGCCGTGCTCGACGCCCCGCGCAAATTCCTGATCAAATCCTTCACCGACGATCCCGTCGCACAGGGCGACAGCGTGACCCTCGAGTTCACCGTCACCAACCTCGACCGGTCGAACCCGGTGACCGACGTCACCTTCAGCGACGATTTGGAAGACACCCTCCCGGGCCTGGCGGCGCTTGGCTTGCCCCTGGCCGACCCCTGCGGCGCGGGTTCCCAGTTGACCGGGACTAGCGTCATCACCCTCACCGACGGCAACCTCCCGGCAGAAGGCTCGTGTACTTTCAGCGTTACCCTGCAAGTACCCATTGCAGCACCCGCCGGGATCTATACCAACACGACGAGCAGCGTCAGCGCCTGGATTCTCGGCGACACGGCTATTTACGATCCCGCTGTAGACCGCCTCGTCGTCTCGGCTGCACCGCGCCTAGTCAAGACCTTTGATGACCCGGTGGCTGCTGGCGACACCGTCACTCTGACGTTCACCATTACCAATACCAGCCCGATTTCGGGTGTGACGGACATCAGTTTCGAGGACATCTTTCCCGTCCAGTTGCCGACTGCGGCCTATGTGCCATCCACTGGCTTTTGCGGTGTTGGATCGGTGGCTACATTCACGCCTCTTTATAATCCTCCCCCTCCAGGGGATGCTATCCCGGCGAAACTCGTCGTCTCCGATGCTAATCTGGCAGCAGGAGATTCATGCACCTTTGATCTGGTTCTCAATGTTCCCGTGGACACTCCGAACGGTTTTTACGTCAATACAACCAGTTCTAT
>JAAEQG010000622.1 GCA_024231775.1 bacterium | reverse complement strand
GCATCTGGCGCTGGAGATCAGCGGGACCGGCTACCTCCTGGTGACCTTGATCGGCCTGCTGACCATCAGCATTTCCTGGTTCAAGGGCCTGTTCTACTATGCCACCGTGACTCCGAACTACATGAATATCCAGGAGGGTCCCACCGAGTCGGGCGAGCAGATCGGACGCGAGGACTACAACAGCCGGATCGATACGACCGATTTCCTCGAACGCCTCCTCGGCTTCGGACGCATTGTCATTACCTTCAAAGAGAAATCGCGTACACCCATGATTCTCCTGGTCTGGCGCGTGCGGAGCAAGGCTCAGCGTCTGGAGAAGGTCCGGGCCAAGCTCGCGGTGGACCATCCTGTGTCACCACCGCCGCCGCCATTGCCGGCCTGATCCATTCTCGCACCGCGGAGGGAACGTGGGATCGGATCGAGAACTGATCGAACGGATCAACGCCGGTGACGCCGACGCCTTCGAGACGCGCTACCAGCGTCATCGCGACTGGGTCTACCGCTTGGCGTACCGCTTCACGGGCAACCATGAGG
>JAAEQG010000621.1 GCA_024231775.1 bacterium | reverse complement strand
TTCAACGAAGCGCCGACCTGCCAGCACGCCCCATCCGTGAAGATGAACCGATCGTGGAACCGCATCCGGGGGCCGAACGTGCAGTTGAGGTCGGCAAGGCCGGTACGATCGGGGGAGGGCTGGGTCAGCCAGGCAAACACTTTGCGGAGCCGGGTACGCTTCTGCTCGCGTCGCGTTGGGGGGACTGGGGCTGCGATAACGTCGTCGGAATCTGCCTCTGGGGGATCCTTCGGTACGGCGGTGAGGACCCGGATGTGGGTGTCTCTGTCAAATACATAGAGAAGGAACCGGGCAGCGTCGCCCTCATCGAAGTACGGATCCCAGATCCTTAGGGCTCGCTCAAGAAATAGTCGATCAGTCGGCCTCTTGTGCAGCGCGATCGCCATGCTCCACGGAACCGGCGGCGGTTGGTGACTCCGCACGGGGATGAATGGTGTAGTTCCACTCGCCGTGGAAGTCATGTGGCTGTAGCCGGATGGTCTTCATCTCCGCATCGCTGACCTTGCGCCCCTTTGGGTACACGGTCTCATCGAGTTCGCATTGGACCTCAAGGCCCTGGTCGGTCTTGGTCGCGCTGATGAGCTTGACGATGGTCTGGTAGTCGACGAGTGGCCTGCCGCGCCAGTTCATCGCGATGAACGAGAAGAGCCGATGCTCGATCTTGTTCCACTTGCTGGTCCCGGGTGGGAGATGGCAGACCGTGATCGGGACGCCGAGTTCGTCTGCGAACTGCTGTAGCTCAAGCTTCCACAGTCGAAGCCGGTAGCCGTTGCTCCCCCCGGCGTCGGCCGTGATGAGCAGTCCGCTGGCATCGGGATAGGCCTGCCCCCCCATCTTGCACCACCAACGCCGGATGCTCTCCACGGCGAACTCGCCGGTGTCGGCGCTGATGCCGACACTGACCCAGCCGACGTTGAGCGCGATGTCGTACACGCCGTATGGAGCGGCCCGGCCGAGCTCCCCGGCGAAGTCGTGGCCCTTCACCCGCCGAGGTTTGCCCTTGGGGCGATACTCATGTCCGCCGTTCTTGTAGTTTCCGACCAGCTCCTTCTTCTTGGTGTCTACCGAAACGGCCGGGTTTCCCGTCTTGAGGTGTTCCGCCGTCTTCGAGTTGATGTAGTGGAACTGAGCGTCTCGATCCGGATGGTTCGCCCCCTCTAGGGTCTTCCGGTTCGCTTGGAGACTGTATCCCAGCTTGCGAAGCAGCTTGCCCACGCTGGTCGCACCGATCTTGATGCCCCCCGCCGTCAACTCGGACGCGAGCCTGTACGTGCTCTTTGAGGTCCAGCGCAGCGGAGACTCTGGGTCTCCTCTCGTCACTGGCTCGACAAGCTGCTCAAGCTTCTCCGGGAGGTTGGCGTGCTTCTCAGTCAACGGTCTCCGGCCTGCACCAGGACGCCTGACGCGGGATTCCGGCTGTTGTCCCGAGTCACGCTGCTTCAGCTCACGGATCCCGATGTGGATGGTAGAACGAGCCATGCCGGTAGCCTTGTGGACCGCCGTCACCCCTCCACGACCCATCGCCATCGCCTCGGCCGCAGCCCACTCGCGACGACCGCGTTCATGGAGGTTCGCTCGTGCCGTCTGGTACTTCGCTCGGATCTGCCCAATCACACTCATGGTGCACAGCATAACCGATTCATGGGATGGTGCGAGTTATTTATGGGCGCGCCCTAACCTGATATCAAGGGCTTACGGGAGGGTTGGTGCGTCTTGTGTGGCAACTCTGGGACGGTTCTGGTAGGGTGTGATCGCAGGCCGTTGGTGTGTTGTCACACGGGGCTTCTGGAGCGCGTCTACGAGCGTGTGAGCGGGTTGTGGTTTGGCCCGGTGGAAACGCTGGAGCGTCGGCGAGCGGGGACAAGGGGCGTAGCGGGCGCTGCTTGGCAATCCGCCTCAGCCGGGCGACACGCGGCGGGGACGGGGCTGCTGTGACGGTCAGGCAGCGCGGTCGGGGTGTGCGTGAGCGAATCCTTCGGCACGTTTCCTCCAGGCTCGTCGTTGCGTGTTCCAGTACTCGTCCCACCAGCCGTTCGCCTTCAGCATCCGCAGCGCGAGGATGTCGTCGACCCGTTCGGGGTGCCACCAGGCGCCGGAGATCTTGAGGCGAGTCTGCACGGTGTGGCGGTGGGCGCTCTCGACCTCGCTGCTTGCTGTGCTCCAGCCGCGCCGACGGTACTCGGCGTAGGCGACCGCATCCTGGTTCCGCTCGAAGTAGCCCGCCTCGAGTCGCAGCGTGTCGTCCCGGGACTCCTCGTCGGGCCCGGACGCTTCGTACGCGGCCCGCAGCTCGGCCACCACTGCGGTGGCTTGTCCAGCCTCCAACTTCGCGAGCGCCTTCGCCGCCCATTGCTGAGCCGCCACCCCGGTTGTCCTCTCGAGCGCTGCTCCAGCGCTCGAAAGGTGTTCCTTGGCATGGGGGCGATCAAGGATGAAACGGAAGTCGCCAGCGTGGAAGGCCTTCTCCATGCGAGGCCGGATGTGGCGGGCACCGTCGGAAATCCCTCGAACCTGCGTCTTGTGGGTCCAGCCTTTCAGGCAAGCAAGGGCGCGCAGGTCGTCAAAGGACGCGGCGAGGCCCGACGTTGGTCGCAGCGCGTAGAGACGATCGTCCTCGCCCGGCTCCTGGACCAAACCGACTTTGGCTTCCTCCCACCGGCATGCCTTGCGCCGCTTCGGCAGCTTCCGGACCGGGGTGAGCTCCGGCTCCGCGCCGTCGGGCACCTCGATCGCCTCGAGCGTGGCAACGGGGATCATGCCGCCGTCGAACTCGACCTCCAACTCCCGGGCGCCGACGGGCGCGTTGGCGAACCGGGCCTCCGCCAGACGCAGGGCGCCATCCAACTTGTCGTCGATGAACTCTCGAGCCTTCTCGCCGTGGTCATGGATCAGTCGGAGCGCCGTGGTCCGACCCATCTCGACTCCGGGGTGATGGCGCTCGAGCTTCGCCACGGCCTTGCCGCAGGACTCGTCAGTGGCGAGATCGACGGCGGCTTCCTGCGTTGCCAGGGACCAGGTCTCCCGATCCGTGCCCAGCCACGCGTGCAGCGGCCGGTCCGAGGTGTGACAGGTGGGGCACCAAGCGTACGGGTCGCGCACGAACACGGCGCCGAGAAGGGTCTGCCGCGTCCACTTGGTCAGCCGATGCAACTCGGTCCGCTCTCCGCACGAGCACGGGGGTCGAGAGGCTTTGGCCTGGGCCTCGCGTGTCTCCACGAACGCTTGGAGCAGCCCCCGTCCGGTCTCGCGCACGAAGGAAGCCACGAGCTCCTCGGCTGCCAGCAGGTCGGGAACTTCGAGCCCCTCGACATCATCGGCGATCCACATGCGGAATCGCGCTACCAGATCCGTTGCGATAGACTCGAACTCGGGTGGGAGCACGGCGGTACCTCCGATGTGGAATCAGAAGTCTGCCCTGTTCCCGCCCGCATTTCGATCCTCTGGCGCCAGTCGTCACCAACGGGTCTGGATCACACCCTCCGGTCGGAGCTGCCAATGGGCTAGCATCGAGGGCCCTCCGCGCAGTCCGACCGCCACTTCTCTTTATTGGGAAGTGGTAGGTCGGCTGCGCGTGCGCGAGCCCCATCCGACGAGAAGGTTTGTTCAACAATGCTTTTGGCTTGAAGTTCAAAATCAATTCAATTCAATTCATGAATTCAATTCAGAACCCGAGAGGTCACTCGAGCTGCAGTGGCAGCGACAGCAGC
>JAAEQG010000620.1 GCA_024231775.1 bacterium | reverse complement strand
GACGGCGTCGTCTTTCTGCACCAGGTGGTTCCCGGCGGGGCCGACCGTTCCTACGGCATCCACGTGGCGCAGTTGGCGGGCGTGCCGCGCCCCGTCACACACCGGGCCGAAGAGTTGTTGGCCCAGTTGGAGAGCGGCGAGTTCCGCCCTGGCACTCCCGCCCCCCAGCCTCACCAGCCGGTGCTCTTTGCTTCCGAACACCCGGTGGTGGAAGAGTTGCGCGAGTTGGACGTCTCGACGATGACGCCGCTGGAGGCGATCAACAGGCTGTACGAGTTTCAGCGGCAGGTGGAAGGGAGCGGCGAGGGGAAAAAGCGGCGCAAATCAAAAAGCCGAACCAAAAAGTAGGGGCGCGGTTCCCGCGCCCTGTTCCCGCACGCCTGTTCCCGCACGCGGCTTCCGCGCCTGTTCCCACACGCGCCTGTTCACGGAGGATGGATCGTCAACCGGTCGTTTGGCCGTTCAATCCCACCACCTCGTAGACCTGCACCCGCTCGACGCGCCCCTTGACGGCAGTCTGGGCGGTTTTGCCGATGGTGACGTGGTCGGAGACGCGCTCGTAGGTGGCGAGAGAGATGAGGATGGACGTGCCCAGGTCGCGATTCAATCCTTCG
>JAAEQG010000619.1 GCA_024231775.1 bacterium | reverse complement strand
TCGATCCCTTGCAGCCTTTCGTGGTCGAAGAGGCCAACTGCGGGCCATCGTGCCGGGAGGACGAACTGGTGGTGCTGGGGAACACGCGCGGCGTCGTGCGCGCCAGCGGCGTGATCCTGCTGCTCGATCCGATGGAGGTGCTGGCCGGATCGTGGTTTGATGGCTTTGCGCCCTACACGACCATCCTGCGCCTGGTTCCCGACGAGGAATTGTGGCTCAACGACCACGCACCTGCCTTTGACGCTGCCACCCACGTCGCCTCGTTCCCCGAACTGCTGATCGGTGAATCCACTGCCCGGCAACTGCTGGCCGAGGCGGGGCTGGACCTGGATCAACTCAAGCGCTCGTTCGATGCGCGGGAGCGGATCAACGTGGCGACCGGTCTCCAGGTCCGCGTGCGAGCCGGGCTGGCCTACGACAGCGTGGCGACGGCCAACGTCGTCGGCTACTTTCCCGCCGCCGACAGGGAAACCGAGGGCGACCGTATCCTGGTCACCGCTTCCTACGGCGGGCCGTTCTTGCAAGAGGGGATGACGTATCCCGGTATGGACGAGGACGTCAGCAGCGTGGCCGTCCTGATGGAAGTGGCCCGCTTGTGGAACGAGTTGGGCTTTACGCCAAAGCGGACGGTGGTCTTTGCGGCTTTGAACGATGG
>JAAEQG010000618.1 GCA_024231775.1 bacterium | reverse complement strand
TTGGAGTTGCTCCGCACGTGCAGGTCCGGCTTGGGGTAGGCGGAATAGACGAAGACGCTCCCATCGGGGGCTGCGACATGGACGTACGGAACGCCCAGCACTTTGCCCGTGGTACGCGTCGCGTCGGGGCTGGACTTCTCTGCCGATTCCAGAAAGCTGTCCATCCGCAGGCGGAAGACCTTGGGCTGCTTGACGGCAAACAGCAGCGTCGTGTCGGTTCCAGCCCGGAAGTAGAGATCGCTCCCGGTCATGGCGACCGAGTCGACAACCATGTCGTAGAAGGGGCGTGTGAGCGGATCGGTCTGGATGGCGAGTTGGGTTTTGAGCCGCGAGCTGGTCAGGGCGGTCGTGGCGTTGCCGATCGTCTGGGCGAACATGTGGGCGCCCCAGCGGTCGCCCAATTCGGCCAATTGGAGCAGCTTCTCGACCGAGTCGAAGCGCACGAAGAATTGATCCTCGGGAACGGCCATGGCAAGGGGCGAGACCCTCGGCTGCTTGCCGGCGATCGATTGGGCAGCGAGCATCTTGCCCCAGGGATGACTCTTGACGGTCGGGCCCTCGAGCTCGGTGATCTTGACCGTCTCTTTCTTCCGGCGGCCCATGTCTCCCAGCACTCCGGCGTCATCACCGACCATGGCATCCAATTGCAGCGTCTCTTGGATAGCGTGTGCCGCGGAGAACAGGGCGAACAAGTCGACACGGCGCTCAGGGCCGCGGCGAGGACGGTTCAGTTGGCGGATCTGTTCGGCAACTTCGCCCTGCTTGCCTTCATTTTGGGCGAGCTGCAACGCCACATACTGCAGATAAGTGTCTTGTGGGTAGAGGTTGAGTTGGTGCCGGGCCTCCTCCAAGCTCCAGGGCTTGGCGGAACCGCTGGCCTCTTGAGCCTGAGCCCAGCCGGTTATCCCCCCTGATAGAACAGTTGCCACCACGCATGCCGAGAGAAGATGCCGGACCATGACTCTGACTCCTGATTCTGGTTGAGGAATAGCAGCACACCCTGGGACTGTGACTCTTTCGTAGCGGCGGCATCCTGCCGCCGAATTGTGGGCGGCAAACAGCCTGCACCGGTCCCGGTCCCTCAGGCTCGATCCTGCGAAGATTATAACGCCACCCCCACCAGAAAAACGCGGATTAGTTCTCGATGTGGAAGCCCTTCACCTCACCCTTGTCGGTTGCCAGTACGGCGACGGAAGCGGCTGGGAACGACTCCATCTGCGTGG
>JAAEQG010000617.1 GCA_024231775.1 bacterium | reverse complement strand
GATCGACTATTGCGAGGGTTGGATCGAAAAGCGGGATGCGGTTCCCTACGAGGTGGACGGGTTGGTGATCAAGGTAGACGATCTGGCGACGCACGCGGCGATGGGTGTGGTGACGCGAGCGCCGCGCGGCGAGGTGGCGTTCAAGTTCCCCGGCCGCGAGGCGACGACGAAACTGGAGGATATTGGCGTCAACGTGGGGCGCACGGGCGCGCTGACGCCTTATGCGATGTTGGAGCCGGTGCAGTTGGGCGGCATCACGATTCGCAAGGCGACGCTGCACAATTTCGAGGATCTGGAGCGCAAGGATATTCGCATCGGCGATACGGTCGTGGTGCGGCGGGCGGGGGACGTGATCCCTTACGTCGTCGGGCCGGTGGTCGCGGCGCGGACGGGGGACGAGCGGGTTTACGAGTTGCCGCAGGTGTGCCCATCGTGTGGCGAGGGTGCGGTCTCGCCGGAGGATGAGGTGGCGGTTTATTGTGTCAACGTGGCCTGCCCGGAGCAGCAGGTGCGGCGGTTGAATTATTTCGCCGCCGTGGTGGATGTCGAGGGGCTGGGCGAGCGGACGGCGCAATTGTTGGTGGAGCGCGGGCTGGTGCAGGATGGAGCCGATCTGTATTATCTGGAGCGCGAAGGCGTGTTGGCGTTGGAGGGTTTTGCCGAAAAGAGCACGGACAATTTGCTGGCGGCCATCGAGGCGACCAAGGAGCGCCCGCTGGTGCAGACCGTGGCCGCGCTGGGCATTCGGAACGTGGGCGGGACTGTGGCTTATCTGCTGACGCAGCACTATCACTCGTTGGACGGGTTGGCGGGAGCGGACCGCGAGGCGTTGGAGGCGATCGAGGGGATGGGGCCGCACACGGCGGGGGCGGTGGTGGAATGGTTCGCCCACCCGCGCAACCGCGAGTTTGTGGAAAAATTGCGCCAGGCCGGGGTAAAGTTGGCAGAAGCACCGTCCACACCCACTACGCCCGCAGAAGGGCCGCTTACGGGGTTGACGTTC
>JAAEQG010000616.1 GCA_024231775.1 bacterium | reverse complement strand
TGATGAACGTCGATCCGGGCGCCCGCAAACCCGCATGGTTGTTGTATGGCGGTTGGCGGCGGTTCCTTTTTTCGGGGCTAATTACCCTCGTGATGTCGCGTGAATGCGGGAATTGCGACGGATGACGGCGGAGTCCAACTGCCGATTCGTCTCGGTGAGCACCGCGCGCTCCAGCGGACGATGCGCACGAGCGGCGATGCGACTCCGACACGCCGGCTCGACACGCTCGTGGGTGGTTGAGGAGCCCATCGTCGAGCGATGACGCACCAGGAGTACAGAGCGGCGGCAGCATCGTGGCGGTCGTCTGGCTGGCTGGGGTTCTATCCCGCGCGTTTTATCGGAACCGGGACCTCGACATCGGTGCAACAGAGCATGATCATCGCGATGAGGGCTTCGGCGGAGTGGAAGCCGTAGGCGCGTCGCGTGATCACCCGGGTCTTGTTGTTGAGGCCCTCGGTGACCGCGTTCGTCCACCGATGCGTGAGATAGGCAACGACGCCGTCGAGATGGTCGCGAATCGTCTTCGCGGCCTTGACGAAGGCGGGAAGCTGACAGCGAAACGCCCAAGCGAGCCACGCCCGAAGGAGCTTCGTCGCCTTGTCGGGATCGGGCTCGTTCATCGCCTCGACGAACTGTGCGTTGAGCAGGTAGCCCCTGTAGAGCCGCTTGTTCTCGCGTTGGATGAGGGAGAGCTTCAGGCGGTCGTCGTCGGTCTGGTTCTCGGTGAGCCTGCGCAGCGCCCAGCGGGTGTTCTTGATCGCCTTCGCGGCGTCGGGATCGCCGGCTTTGCGGAGGCGCTGCCACTCTGCGCGCCGCGTCTCGTCGAGCGCCTTGCTGACGAGTTGCTGCACGTGGAAGCGATCGAAGATGAGCAGAGCGTGTGGGATCTTCTCGCGGATCGCGCTGATGTACGCCTTGCTCATGTCAATCGAGGCGACCTGGATCGCGGCGCTCCTTTCCTCGCCGAGCTCATCGAAGAACTCCTCCAGCGTCTTGGCGTTCTTGCCCTCCTTGGCCCAGACCACCTTGCCGCGCTGAAGGTCGACGACCGTTGTCAAGTAGCGGTGGTGTTTGCGGTAGGAGATCTCGTCGGCGCCGATGACCCGCAGATCGGCGAGCGGATCCTCCGGGCGCAGCCTCGCGACGACGCGCTCGATGCAATTTCCGACCGTGTACCAGGCGATCCGGAAGGCCGCGGTGATCGAGGTCTTGTCCGTCCTCTGCGCCCAGTAGGCGATCATGTTGTCGAAATCGCGGGTGCAGCGGACAGTCGCCTGGTCCGCCCATGGCACCTTCTCCGTCCGCCATCCGCGGCACTTTTTGCACCACGGACGGCGGCGGTCGTACTCGACGAAGACCATGACGCCAGCCATGTCGAGGTGACGCCAGCATCGGCCTTCGGTGCCCTTGAGCGCCACCCGTCCGCTGCGACACTTTCGCCCGCACTCCCAGCAGCGCGGCGTCAGCCACGACGGCTTCACCTGGATCACAAGGTTGCCGGCGAGCGTTTTGTGCGACCCGGTGACGATCGTGTTCTCGATGCTCAGCAGCGAACGGAGTACAGTGGTTGCGCGCATGGCCGTCTTGGCCTCCTGAAGGTCTGAACACCAGCAGGATCGTCGTTGCGGCCGTGCGCACCAACCCCCATCTGGTCGGCGGCGTCAGCCGTCACCTTCGGGGGTAGAAGCTGTGGGCTGGCAGGCGCGTGGGAAGGTGGAGCCTTCCCGGCAGGCGGAAGCTTTCCACGCGTCGTCGGCTGTCCACGGCTTCTGCACCCGCCCCCGCCGGAGGCGGGGCCATCCATGTCGCCCAACGACCTCGGCGCCATTCGCACCGACACTGCCGTCGCACTGATCATGCAACTGTCGCAGCGCGGTACGCGGCGCGACAGTCTTCCTCCGCATTGCGGCACATTGAGGAGCCCGTATGGCGCCTGGCGTCATCGCATCAAACCCGCGCAGTTGTCAACATCACGAGGGTAATTAGAGCCTTCAATTGGCGCTCGCCTTCACCTCAGAACTCGTTCACGACTTCGTGCGACGAGGAGGATCGGTTCTTCGTGACGATCACTCGGCAGTTGGTCCCGCGGTTCTCTTC
>JAAEQG010000615.1 GCA_024231775.1 bacterium | reverse complement strand
GTTGATGAAGCGAGATCGAACGTGAAGCAGTACGTAGGCAGCAGTGAGGAGCATCCGCTCGTCCAGGCTGCCGATGCGGGCGACATGGTCTGGCAGGTCATGACCGCTCGCCACCAGCAGACAGGCCAGTTGATGAGTGAGAAGGACGCCGCCAGTGAGGTTGAGGCGTATCTGGAAAAGCTGGTGACGAAGGCCTTGGACAACGAGAAGACACGCGGGAAGTTCCAGCAGGCAACCCCCGCTCCGACGACTCCGAATCCGGGACCGCCGACACTATCCAACCAGCAAACCAGCGGCAACACGTCGAGGCCCGCGACTCTCAATCCAGCGATGGATCGGGACGCGTCTCTCGCCGAGGCCGCCAAGCTCATCGAATGGAGTAAGTAATCATGTCCGCTCTGAATATGACCACATTCGAGGCGGCGCTGAAGGTCCATTACACGGACCTCCGCGTCAAGAACCTCGTGTATAGGAACAACCCGTGGCTCGCTGCCATCCCGAAGATGGAAGCGTTCGGAGGCAAGATGCTTCCGTTGCCCTTGCAGGTCGGCGTGCCGCAGGGTCGATCCGCGACCTTCACCGACGCGCAGATCGACAAGACCCCCGGCGTCTACAAGGACTTCCAGCTTACCCGCATCAGGAACTACGGTCTGGCTGCGATCCAGAACGAGGTGCTCGAAGCCTCGGTGGGTAACGCCAACGCGTTCATGCAGGCTGCCGCCTCTGAGATCGACGGCATCCTTCGAGCGCTGACGCAGGACCTCGCTGGCGGCTTGTACGCGGACGGCACCGGCTCTCGCGGCACCATCGGGGCTCTCGCAGGCCCCCCTCCAGCCACTGTCATCACGCTCGCGAACTCCACCGATGTGGTGCGTTTCGAGGTGCAGATGAAGCTCATGTTCCAAGCCGTGCTGGGAACGGACATCCCCAACGGCCCCATCGAGATCATCGCGGTGGACCGCGACCTGGGCACCATCACCGTTGACAACACGGTCGGTATGGCCTTGGCCGTCAACCAGTTCATGTTCCAGAACGGTGATGAGCCCCAGACGCCAACGGAGAAGCTGAAGATCACCGGCCTTGAGGGCTGGCTTCCGGGTGCTGCTCCGGTTGCAGGCGACGACTTCTTCGGCGTGGACCGCAGCAGCGACCCCACGCGCCTCGCGGGCATCCGTTACGACGGCGTAGCGGAGACCATCGAGGAGGCCATGATCGGCGCGGGCGCGCTTCTCTTCCGAGAAGGCGGCCGACCGGACGTGATCTTCATGAACCCGCTGACGTACAGCGAACTCATCAAGAGCTTGGGCAGCAAGGTCGTCTACGACCTCATGCGCAGCTCCGACGTTGCGGACGTCTTCTTCGAGGCCGTACGCATTCACCTCCCGAGCGGCAGCGCCATGGTGGTTGCTGACCCGAACTGCCCGAGCGGGCGCGCGTACATGCTCCAGATGGACACCTGGAAGATGTACTCTCTCGGCATGGCTCCCAAGATCCTCATGACTGATGGATTGCGCTTCCTCCGGGAAAATAACGCAGACGCAGTCGAGGTAAGGGCTGGATATTACGCCCAAATGGGGTGTACGGCGCCAGGCTGGAACGCAACCATAGCGCTCTCAACGTGAGTGATAGGCAGGGGGTCAAAACAGCCCCCTGCCTACCTTCTCTTCAGAGGATCAGATGGCGAATACCAGTACAAAGAACTTCCCGCACGCATACGGGGCAGGACGCTGCGTAGCTGCGTTTTCGCTGTCTCATCCCGGAGGTCCTCCCGTTCAGGGGCAGGAGGCCCAGAACGTGCTCATGCAGCCGCCTGCGCTGAGCATGATAGCGGACGGGGTTCCGCCCCCGGCTTACCCCGACCGCTCCATTTCGTTCACCCCCGACGACCCCGCCGTCCCGGCAGGCCCGGGGACCTACCGAGTCGGCTACTCAGCCGACCGGCAGCCCTACAACGCGACTAGCTTCGGGGTGTACTGCACAGGCAGCGGAACCAGGGCTCTCCCGTACCGTGACGCTATCGCCCCCTTCGTCCCCGCATCCGTATCTCCAAGCCTGCACGCGGTGCTTCCGGGCACCACCGCTGCGGACAATCTGGTGCGTCCATTCGGTGTGGTGGACGACACGCGATTGGGCACTACCCGCGCGCAGTACGTGGCTCAGGCCGAGACTGACGGGGCGGGTGATGTGGAATCGGGGCCTGCGTGCTGGTACGAGGTGGGGATGAACTGGAAGGTCCCTCCCATTACCATGCAGTTGGCTGCCTCCGGGAGCTTCTCTACCAACTGGCCGAGCACTCAGATCGCCAACGTGCGCGATTCGATCATGAAGACGCTTTGGATCCAAGCCAGCGTGGCCGACAACGCGACAGCAGAGCCTCACCCCGAGTGGGTGAACTCGCAGCCTTTCGGCCTCCTCTCCGCGGATTCGGCCATGCAGCTCAACCCGCCTCTCAACACGAACCCCGCTCCGGGGACCGGATGGGAGGCGCCCTACGGTTACGGGCTTACATACGCGCAAGACCCGGGACCGATGTCCTTCTCCTCGGGGGTCATCGAGCCCGACACTGCACCGACGGCAGCCGGAGCCGACGTGATCGAGGCGGGGCCGGTGTACTCCCCGCGCGCAGATCTCGTCCTGAAGTGCTACCGCGTGGAGCAGACGACTACCGCAGCCGACCCCACTGGCGCTCCATCCGTCGCCTCTACCATCACCACGGTGATGCACGTGGCGCCGGTGGTGAGGGTGTGGGTGCTTCAGAACACAGCCGGGGGCGACTGGGCACCGGCCCCGCTGGGCCGCGGTTTCACACGTCCCTGCTCGTCGGATTCAGCGCTGCAGCCTCCGTGCATCAACGTGCAAGT
>JAAEQG010000614.1 GCA_024231775.1 bacterium | reverse complement strand
GGAGTTGCAGGTCTCCCTGGCGGACGCCGATGGCGTAGAAACTGCACTCCTTCGTGCCGGGCAGCACCGTGGTGGTCAGGGTTTTGGTGCCCATCTCCACCGTGGCTCGCCCCTTTACCTTGGTTTCGGGGAAGCGCAGCCGCACATCGTATTCACCTGGCCGAGCGGCGTGCAGCGCCCAGTAGCCGTTCGAGTCGCCTCCCCAGGGCCTACCCTGGACGTGCCGCCAATCCTGGCGCGTCAGGACGACCGGGTCCTCGTGGGTCGTGCCGATATGGATGCGGGGCGGATCGTAGTTGCCCGGCCGCGTATGGCTCACGTCGCTGAACCACTTCTCGTATGCCCTGAGCATCTTGCGTACGACCTCGGGACGTTCCTTTGCCAGATTGTGCTCTTCGAGCGGATCGTTCTCCATGTCGTAGAGCTCGAACTGGGCGTCCCCGACGAAGGACTCCTTGCCGAACCCGCTGGCGTGCAGCAGTTTCCACTGTTGCGAGCGGGCGGCGAAATGGTGATACCGCACGGGTCGATTGCCCCGGTGGGCCTGGATGAAGATCGTCCGGTCGGGCCAGTTGGGCCACTGGCCTTTGAGCAGGGGCAGCAGGCTGCGACCGTCGAAT
>JAAEQG010000613.1 GCA_024231775.1 bacterium | reverse complement strand
GGTGTGGCCGAACGACGCTGGCGTATGTGCCCGCGTCCATGTCGATGATCGGCGAGGTATCCGCGCCAGAGACCGTCGAGACGACTGCATGGGTCGAGTGCAGTCCGCCGAGCCAGCGGCGGCGGTCGGTGATGTACACCACGTCTCCCTCTTTGGCATCCAGGGCTTCTGCAAGTGCCCGCGACAGGTGCACAGTCGGTAGCCCGGACGGACCGAGCGGAAGCTGCTCGTCAACCCGACGCGCCGTGCCCAGCGTCTGCGTGGGCGGGCGCTCGGTTCCCGGCGATCCCCGGTACCGGGCCAGGGCGTCCGCCACCGTGCCCCACACCAGCCCGCGACTGCGGGCGAGAGGTTCCGGACGGGTCAGCAGGGTGACCCCAACCGCGATGGTCCCGCTGGCGGTCAGTCCGTAAAAGGCCCGCATGAACTTGTACTGCTTGATCCCGCCGAACAGGCCATCCCCAGCCTGGCCAATGGGAACCCCGTGGGCGAAGGGGGTGATGACCTCGGGAACGAAGAACGAAAACGCAATGGCAGCCATGCCCCCCAGCAGAGTGCAGAGCGCCGCCACCTTGGTGAAGCGCCGCCAGAACACGCTGCACATCAGGGTCACTACCAGAGGCGGGGTGATCGCGGCGGTAAACGCTCCGTGGGCGGAGTAGATCGACTCAAACTGGTTGAACACCGGCACCAGGGCAACGCCCAGCACGGTGGCTCCCAGGGCGGCGGCGCGGGCGGTGCGCGGCAACTCGCGCTCACCGGCTTTGGGCCGAAGATAGGGTTGATAAAGGTCGTTCACCACGATGGCGGAGACCGCGGTCACCAGGGTGTCCACCGTGGACATCAGGGCTGCGGTGAGCGCCGCGACGATCAGGCCGAACAAGCCCGGTCGGCAGAGAAACTCCGCGGCCCGGTAGAAGGCCTCGTCCGGCTGAAGCTCGGGGAGCACGCCCGCGTGGACCAGGCTCCGCCCGATCCAACCGCCCGAAGCCACCACGCAGGCGGCGATGGGCATGAGCACGAGCACGACGGCCAGTCCGGCTTTGCGGGCGTCCCCCACGGACTTGGCAGCCATGAAGCGCATGATGATTCCCTGGTGCAAGAACCAGAACATGATCGAGTTAGCGATGGCGTCCTGCCAGAAGATGCCCACCCCACTGAAGGACGGATCGTCATTGAAGTTTGGAAACGCCATCCGGTGCGGACGCGGGAGATGCTGCCAAAAAGCGTCGAACCCGCCCAGGTGGGCTATGCCAAGACCGAGGATCAGCAACCCGGCGATGAGCAGCATCACCCCCTGGAGCAGGTCGGTCATGATTACGCTGGTCTGGCCGCCGGCAGTGACGTAGGTTCCGGACACGCAAGCGACCAACACCGCCGCAACCAGAACGTCCCAGCCTAGCAGACCGTGGAACACGCGGCCCATGGTGAAGAGATTCACCCCCACGTAACCGACCAGGTAGACCAGAATCAGCAGGGTGGCGCACAACCGCACCGACCTGCCGAATCGACGCTCGAAGTACTCCGGAACCGACGTGATCCGTGAGAAGTACAGAATCGGCAACCAGCCGAACACCAGCAAGGGCATCAAGAACCAGTCGTTCACATAGCCCTGGCTGCTGGACAAGCCGTACTCGTAAGCTACGCGGCTGTATTTTACGAAGCTGTACGATCCGATCAGCGTAGCGATCAGGCTGAAGGCGATCAGCCACCAGCTAAAACGCTGGCCGCCGAAGAAGAAGTCGCGAATCGTCTTCTGACGTCGTCCGAAGTAGGTCCCGACCGCGAGAATCACCAGGAAGTAGACGACCATTATGGCGTAGTCGATCGGCGCCCCCAGGGTTGTCCTCGGTTCGCTGTCGCCGTCGTGCGCGATCGGGGCGGCTTCGGTCATCGGGGCGTATTGCAGGTATCCCTGCAAGGCCATGAAGAACAGCAGCCCGCCGAACATAATCAGCAGGTTGCGCAGTCCCCCGCCGTGCAATCCGACGTACCCCTGCTTCGCTGCGTAGATCAACCCGATGACGAAGATGATCCCGCCGATGACATACTGGTAGATGAACGCATCCATGGGCAAACCAAAACCGCAGTAACAGCCATGACTCGCAGCCCGGTGGTGGAGTCATGGCCGGTATTCGCCACCATCTCAGTTGACCGCCCCCGGACGTGCTGCCCCACGGGACGCGCCCTGCCAGCGCGGGCGGTTGGCTTTGTTGTAGCCGGTTCGGGACCGCGTGTCCAAACGCGTGCGGTGCTTGACGACGCGCGTTATGTAACGGGTTACATCTTGGAGACCGACGATAGGCGAAGGCGCATGCTGCCGCCTTGCGCATTCGCTCCCCAATGCTTGCGTCTCGGTTCAGGACACGCCATCAGGAGACACGTGGAGGAGTACTTGTCTCTAATACAGGTGACTGGATGGCGGTGAGCGGCTGTGCCCTCACCACGGCTGCGCTAGGATGCGGGCACAACACGTGCCGGAGCATCGTCCAACACGGGCGGACTCGTATGGCCGTAGGACTACAGCCCGCTACACGGGCAAGCGGAGCTTG
>JAAEQG010000612.1 GCA_024231775.1 bacterium | reverse complement strand
GTCGCCCTTGGCCCCTCGGTCCGCCAGCAATGACACTACCCTCCGCGCAGCCCAATCGACCCTGTAGTGCCAAGATCGGGTGGCCGCGACGTAAGTCGCTGATGCAACACAACTTGCGAAACGCAGGTGTAGAAGATGGGTAAAACCCAACCCTACGTTTCCCGAGGCGCCCCCTACTTCTCTTCTCTATAGCCAACTTCTGTTGTCTAGACTTGATATGAAGCCCGTTGGGGTTGCACAGGGGAATTGCCGATGTATCTCCAGTTACAAACGAGCCACGGCCGGAGCGGAACCAGCATCCTTCGTTCCGTGAACCTCTGCGGCGTCCTGTGGTCTTGCGTTTGCCCATCGCATTCATCCGTTTTAGTGTCAGAACAACTGCCAACAGAGAATGGTGCAGCAGAAAACACCGTGTTTTTCAATGTCTAAGCGACTTTGCCCTCGTAGCTCAGGGGATAGTTAAACCGAGGGTGCTTCTAGCCGCCTAAACCGCTGTTTTCAGGCAACTTACGGCAATTCGCGAGAGCCCGGAATACCCCGATTTTACCCGTTTTTGGCCGGATTTACTGCCAGGTTTTCTGCCAACTGGGTCTATTACTCGCCACGCTCGCTTCTTCGCGGCCAACCTCTCACCACCCCCGCCCGCACCCAGATCCTCGTCATCATCCGCGCGGCGGGATGGAATCACGAACGCGACAATGGAACCGTCGTGCGCGGAGACTGAGCCGCAGGTCGGCACGGATTCCCGCCCGGAACCACGGACCAGCCTGTATCGGTGACCGATACACGCGTCACCATCACCGATACACCCCCGAGTACGGGCCAGCCACAGGAATCTAGCTCCTAAAAGCCCCCTCCCCCAGACGCCACAACCGAGGGAAGCCAGCCGTGGAGGCGATCCAGTGCGAAGCAGGATGCAGGCGGGATCGGACACAAACCCCGGCCCAAGCACGCGGCCAGGCTCCCGAGCGAGCCCACGACTTGGAGCGGGGCCGCGGTCACGCGTCTGCTGAGCCCAACAATCGGTCCGGGAACGGTAGACGCCTCGGGATGCGGATCAGGGTATGAATGGGCGAAAGATCCGGGACACGAGCGGGGTCACGTGCATGCTTCCGAAAATGTTGAGCCTCCCGGCTATGTTCGCGAACCCGACGCTGCCCCGGGATTCGCTTGCGGACCAGTTCACGGATGAGCCCAGAATCTCCCGAGTGTCGAGTCTCATTGCCGACGGGAATGTAGCACCGATGGCGACGCCAACAGTAACCAACAAGCACAACAGCGAAGCCAAGACCAAAGCTCGTACAAGGCGAATCAAGCGGGGACGAGATCGGCGAAGCCAAGGCCCGGGAGGTCGAGCAAGCGGTCGGGGCCACGTGCAGCGTCGAGGATGCGAACGACTGACCGGACGCGGATGAGGCCGGTGAACGAACATGTCCGTGGATGCGATCCCGAACCTGACCGCGTCCGCCTGGCTCGCGGGCGCGAACACATACCCGCCCGCACTCGCGAGTGCGGATCGGGACCGGATTCAGATTCGGCCTGGTTTCTAGGCGAAACGCGCGAGCGGCAGCACGCCCCTCTGCTGGGGCTGGGTATGAAACTCTCGTAGATAGGCAAGCTGTACGTGCCTCAGGCCAAGTACCTGCACACGGTCGAGCGAGTTCGCGATCTGGTCCAAGGGCAGGCCCTCATCCGCGTGACGCCAACACATCGTAGACCGTGGGGCGCGACAACCCCGTGGCTCGGGCGATGGCGGCGATCTTCTCGCCTTCGTCTTTCAAGCGACAGATCGTCTTGGTTTGCTCGGGCGTGACCTTGATCCGGCGGCCTTTCACACCGCCGCCCCAGCGCTTGCCGTTGGCCCGGGCCGCGGCCTGGCCTGCGCGGATGCGTTCGGACCTGACCTCGTTCTCGTACGCGGCCACGGACGCGAGTACGTTCGCCATCAGACGCCCGGCTGCGGTCGAGAGATCGATCTTATCGCGTAACGACTCAAACCCTATGTTACGCCTTCCAAGCTCCTCAAACAGCGCTGTAAGGCCAGCAGCGGTGCGTCCCAGGCGATC
>JAAEQG010000611.1 GCA_024231775.1 bacterium | reverse complement strand
TCCGAGGGGGGATTATATCACAGCGGCCCCGGGACCTGCGGCAGGGAACGGGTGAGTATTCCGGGGGGGGGCGGGGGGGGAGCCGGACCGGAGCGTTGTATGGGGCCTGGGTCCGGGTTGTTGGGAGGCAATATGGGGAAAAAGGCATTGATTTCGAGGGCATTTGGGCTGATCGCCAACTACGCGACCAACCCGGTGACTGTTGCTGGCGCGGTGTTGACCACGATCTCGGCGATCATCATCCTTATTTTTGTGGTCGCCGACTCCTTTGGTGCCCTGCCCAATCCCTACCTGGGGATTGTTGGATACGTGATAATGCCGGGGCTCTTCGTATTGGGCCTGCTGGCGATTCCGGTCGGCATACTGGTCCGCCGAAAACGCCTGCGTGCCTCCGATGCATCGGCCGAGGAGATAGGGCGTTACCCGCGGCTGGACTTCAACGATCCTCATCTGAGACGGGTGGTAACCATCGTTTTGGTCCTTACCGCGGCCAATGCGGTCATCCTCGGTTCGAGCTCGTACCTGGCCTTGCACCACATGGACGGTGTGGAGTTCTGTGGGCTCACGTGTCATATCGTGATGCAACCGGAATACGTCGCCTACCAGCAGTCGCCTCACTCACGGGTGGACTGTGTGAAGTGCCACATCGGACCTGGGGCATCGCTTTTTGTGCGCTCCAAGCTGGACGGCATGAAGCAGGTCTGGTCCACGACCTTTGACCGTTTTGATCGACCGCTGAAGACACCCCTCCGGGACCTACGTCCGGCCCGAGAAACCTGCGAACAGTGTCATTGGCCGGCCAAACATTACGGTGACAAGGTTCGGGTTTTTGCCCGTTTTGGCACTGACGAGCGCAATACGCCGGGCTACACATCCATGGTGCTCAAGACCGGCGGAGGCAGCCTTGACACCGGGCGCCACGGTGGCATTCATTGGTGGCATATCTACTCTGACAACCGGATACGCTACATCGCCTCGGACCTCCGTCGCCAGGAGATAGTCTGGGTAGAACTAACGACATCGGAGGGAGAGACCCGAACCTTCACTCGAACCGGTTCCGAGAGCTTGTCCGCCCAGGAAATCACGGACCAGGCGCGAACGCTGGACTGTATCGACTGCCACAACCGTCCCACCCACCACTTCGAGTCGCCGCCCAAGGCGGTTGACGAGCTGCTGGTAAACAACCCGGACTTTGTCGAGCTGCCATACTTCAAACGTTTCGCCGTTGCCGCCATTGATGGCGAGTACCCGAGCAACGCCGAAGGGCGGGCTGCTGTTGGCGAGGCGGTGCTCAGTTACTACCGGGAGTCCCATCCCGACCTCTTGGCCAGCCGGGGTGATCTGATCAGCCGGGCAGCCGCTGGAGCGGCATCGGTTTACGCCCGCACCACCTTCCCCGAGATGAACACAGGCTGGCAGACCCATGCCAACAACATCGGCCATGACGACTTCCCCGGATGCTGGCGTTGCCACGACGACGAGATGGAAACCAGTGACGGCAAGCACGTGATTCCGCAGGATTGCGAAAACTGCCACATATTCCTTGCCGATGACGTCCCCGACCAACCAGACCTGGGCCAGATGTGCGCCCAGTGAACCCAAACGCGAATTGTGGGGCAAGCATCCTGCCTGCCGGGAGGGGGTGAGAGGCAGACCCGCCCGGCAACCCATGGAATTCCATGGCGAATTGTGGGGCAGGCATCCTGCCTGCCGGGAGGGGGTGGGAGGCAGACCCGCCCGGCAAATCAGGGAATCCCATGGCGTGACG
>JAAEQG010000610.1 GCA_024231775.1 bacterium | reverse complement strand
CGCTATGACACGACGGTGACCGAGTAGACCCTGGCGCGGGTATGGGTAGATGACCTTCCTCCTTTGCGCTTGGGTGCCGCCGTTGGAAGACTGATTGCATGCCACCTTCCCCACATGCTCGCGGATTCTCCGGCCGCCATCGCCGGGAATCGGCACGACGGTCAAACGCACCAAGCTTGGTCAGAGCTCTCGGCTGACGAGGTTGATGACTATTCCCTGGATTCCAAAGTCGGTGGATTCGTCCACGAGCATGGGGGGGACTGCGGGGTTGTCACCGCGCAGGACTACGGTGCGGCGGTCGTCGTGCAGGTCTACGCTGACGCGTTTGAGCGTGGGTTGCTGATCGACCAGGCAGGCACAGATCTTCCCCTGAACATGTTCGGGATTGACGTCGGGGCGATATTGGACCAGGACGATGTCGCCGGGTTTGAGGGTCGGCTCCATGCTGTCGAAGGAGAGGCGGAGGCAGTATCGGTCGGGGGCCCACAGGTGTCGGAGGACGGGGAGGATCTCGACTGCCTCCTGCGATTCACCGGGCGGACCGGCGGGGATGGCTCCGTACAGGGGCAGGCGAGAGACCTCAAGTGGCTGGGGGGTATCGTGCTCGGTTCCCGCTCCGATGAGCACGGCGGGGGGCAGGTCCAGGGCGGTGGCGAGGGCGTTGATCACCAGACGCGAGGGCTGACGGTGGTTGCGTTCGATCTCGGACAGGTATCCCTGGTTGATATTGGCGGCGCTGCTGAGAGCGGTCTGGCTGAGGCGGAGTTCTTTGCGACGGCGGCGGACGCGTTGTCCGAGAGTCTCCGAGGCGCGGGTGCGGATGTTGGTCCATACGTCCGGCATGGCCCCGATGATAGTCGCGCAATAGTTCGGAGGAAAGAGCAATCTGTGCGCAATGTCCGAGGAAAGAGCGAGACCGCGGTTCCCGGACCCGCGACTCCCCGCACGATTGAAGCGATGGGACATCCGCAGATGCACAAGGGGAAGAGCCCCCGCCCTTTTCCTGTTTGATGCGGACCGTGACGCCCGGCTGTGGGTACACGCAGCGGCCCCACTCGCTTGCGCTCGGGGCTCTG
>JAAEQG010000609.1 GCA_024231775.1 bacterium | reverse complement strand
TGTCGCGGCCCAGGTCGGTCACTCTGCGACCGTCCAGGAACAGGGCGGGCGTCGCGCTGACGCCCAACCTGGTGGCCAAGGCGACGTCTTCCCGCACGACGCTGCGGACGTCTCCACCGCTGACCGTCTGCCGGAAGCGCTCCACGTCCAGCCCCAGGCGCTCCGCAAGGGAGGAGTAGGTCGCCGGTCCCAGCTCGCGCCGATGCGCGAAGAGAAGGTCGTGCATAGCCCAGAAGGTGTCTTCTCCGCCGAGGTGTCGCGCGGCTTCCGCAGCGTAGGCTGCGCCGCACGCTTGAGGATGTGCGGCTCCCGTGGCGTCGTCGTTGCACTCGTCATTCAGCGGGTAGTGACGGATCGATATCGCCAGCTCCCCGTCGAACAAGGGGACAATCTGCTGGCGCAGTCGCTTTGCCTCGCATGAGCATGCCGGACACTCAAAGTCGGTGAACACTACCAGGTGGTGTTGGTTGGCTGATGGCTCGGGATACGCACGTCCCGGAACGCGCTGCCGCGGTTGGGCGCTGTGCTCCCGCAGCAGGAAGTCCGGGTCGTTCCTCAGCGACCGGATCTGGTTGCGGTAGGGCACCAGATTGCGCACTTGGCGTCCAAGCCCTAACTGCTCCCGGCGGTGCACCCACAAACCGGAGATCAGGACCAGTGCGAAACAGACGGCTAGCACGCCCAGGCGGGCGGCGGGGACCATGACGGTTGTCTTGGTGCGTTCGACGCTCTTTGGATCCGAATCGGGCTCGAGGAACGAAGACCGGCGTCGCGGGAACCCCCGGTATGTTCGCCGGATGAATCCCACCAGGGCGATGTTGACGAGGTGCGCCGCGATGCACCAGACACACGCCGGGGCGACGCCCAGGAGCATCACCACCAGGAAGAGCACTGACAGGACCCCGCCGCCGTACGCAACCGCCAGGGGGGTAAGCTGCCAACGCTCGATTGACCTGCGCGGTACCCCGACGACCGCAAACCAGACCGCCAGGAAGAGGAAGTACGCCAACCCGACGAAAGCAGTGGGTACCACGATCCGGTGGACGCCGATCGAAAGGTTCAGTGACGGAAGCGGGATGGGGATCGAAAACTGAGACCAGCCGGACTTGGCGGCGGGTCCGCAGGGCAGGCCTGCGGACTCGGCGGACTTACACACCTGCCCGAAGATGCCGTTGCCCGCTCCCCCCCCAGCCCAGAGATCGGCGTGGAGTTTAACCAACTCGCCGCTGATCCACCCGCCGGTACCGGCGAGAAGTAGAATGGCCAACACGGAAGCCCGCGGTGCGGTGCGGCGGATGTTCATGGCTTTGGTCCTTGCCCCAGAGGGCAAATGGATCCAGTCAACTGCACGTGTTGTTGCCCAAACAGTTGTCGCTGCAGCAGTCGTGATCGACCGAGCAAGGGGAACCAGCCGGAGAGCAGGATGCGGCGTGGCCCGTCGCCATCGCCGGGGTCGCGGTCAAGGTCAGCAGCACCGGTGTCGCGTAGACCGCCTTCCTGCCCACGGCGTTCAGAAACGCCCGCCGCGTCGTCCTGGGCGGTCCCTCTGCGCGGGTGTCGACGTCAGCCCCATCGGCAGTGTTGATTCCGCTTTCGCTCGATTCTTCCATAGGGGTACACATCCAGAGACATCAGGCTTCGCCCGCTGGTCTTTTCCGCTCAGGCGCATCGCGCCGCGGGAGGCGCCTGCGGAGGACTCTTTCGGCAGGCGCAGGCATTAACGCCGTAGTCAACCGTCAACTCCGTTCCTGCTGAGAGACTCTTGAGGGCGCGTAGCCCGGTCTCACACCATTCCGCATTCGGGCGACAACAGTGTCGCAGGTAACGCTGCGCGCCCTGAGGCATGCCCCGCTCAGCAACCTGGGGCAATGTCGGCGCCGGGGACGCCTCATGCGCCGATCCCCCCGGCGAAGCTCCGTGGCGGAGGATGCGCTCGCCCGCCGAGACCTCACGCAACATGAACACCCCGACGGCGCCGTTCGGATGCTCGCGTACCTCGACACCCCTCAACCGCCCCCACAGCCTCGGAATCTGCCGCAGCAGAGGAGCTGTCCATCTCATCAGGTGAGCGGTGATCAGCCATCCCCGGTGGCGGTCGCAGTACCATTCGCCCATGTGCCGGCTATCCGGCAGGAGCACCGCCCGCAGGTATCCGGCGATCAGGCGGAAGTTCCCCGTGCATATCGCGTCGACCAACACGTGTGCCACCGGGTGGTCAGCATCCCGCGGCGCCTGCCTGAGAGCCAGACGATCGCGCCATCCCACCCGGGCGCGGCGTAGCTGCGCCCGAACCGCCGGCGGACAGAACTCGCCGAAGGTCGTCTCCGCCCGCTCCAGAGCTTGGCCTAGTGGCAGCGCAAGTCCCCAAGCCTGACCGCGGGCGATTACCCGGTCCCAGTCGAGTTGCCGACGCCAAACCACGGCCCAGTCGCGAATGTCGCGCAACCACATGCGTCGAGGATTACCGTGAACAGCGGAGTGCGCCGCCAGGTGAATCAGCATGTTCTCCACCGAGGGGATCAGCACGCGGGCGCCGCCGGC
>JAAEQG010000608.1 GCA_024231775.1 bacterium | reverse complement strand
TACACGAATTTCCTCTGGGTCCTGATGATCGCCGGCGGCATGCGGCTGGGCGCAGACCCGGTGGGTCTCAGCCAGGCGCTCGGGCTGGCCTGTTTCGTGGGCAGCCTGGTCGCGGTCTATCGGATCGGGATGACCGTTCTGCCGACCTTCAGATGGGCCCTGGTCAGCACCCTCCTGGTCGGAACGCACTACTCCGTACTGTGCTTCGCAGCCTGCGGCTTGGAGACTTCGCTGCAGACCTTGCTGCTGCTCTGCGGCTGCTGGACGCTGGTTTCGGCGCATCGGCGCGAGACGTGGCGTCGACGTGATGCCATACTACTGGCACTGCTCATCGCCGCGGGGATGTTCACCCGCATGGACTTCGCGCTATTCGGCGTCGTACTGTTCGGGGGAGCCCTGGCTTCCATCCTGAGGACGGGGCATCCGCCTGCCGAAGAGACGCAACGGTACGTGGTGGACCGGGTCGGTTATCTGCTGGTTCCCGTCGTCGCCATACTGGGCGGGTGGTGCGTTTGGAAGATCGCGTACTACGATTCGATCTTGCCGAACACCTTCTACGCCAAGCGTCCCTCAACGGGCATGATGAGTCCCGGGTTGGCCTACTTGGGAGCGTTCTGCACCAGCTACCGCTACCCCCTCCCACTCCTGGTGTTTCTGCTCGGCGTGGTGGAGCTTGCCCGCAAGAGGAACATCCTGCTGACCCTGGCGCTGATCGTCGTGGTGTGGTGTGGATACATGGTCTGCATCGGCGGCGATTTCATAGAGTTTCGCTTTCTCGTCCCCGTGGTCCCCCTGTTCATCCTGGTGCTCATCTGGACCGCAACGCACTTCTCCTGGTCTCGGCGGTTCTACCTTCCCGTCCTGCTGACCGTGTTGACCGGCTACGGATCTCTGCACCACGCCAATGCTTTCGGCTGGTCCCAGGATCGGGCCGAGCCGGTGGCTCAGTTGCGCTTGCAGACCACCGAAGCACTATGGGGCGAAGCCGGCGACGCCCTGCGCGAGTGGTTCGGCGAAGAAGGGGTTGTCATCGCCACTACGGCGGCGGGCATTCTTCCGTACCGTGCCCGGCTGACCACGGTGGACATGCACGGCCTCAACGACGCCCTCATTGCTCGCCAGGCGCCGGTGGTGAGCAACCGCCCCGGCCACTTTCGACTCGCCCGGGTCAGCGATCTTCGAGAACGAAACGTCCACCTGGTGATCGGGCACCCCAAGATCGAGCTAGAGAGCGTGCTAGCCGGGTGGCCGCCCCCGCGCTGGGCGTCCTGCGTGCAGGCTGCCGATCGGTTCGAGGATGACGCCATCATCCTGGGGATCCCGATGGAGACCGGCCACGTGCTCCTGGCTTGGTACCTGACCCCGCACGCCGCCATCGACGACGCGGTGGCGACCCGGGGCTGGCCAACAGCAGTCGTCAGTCCCGATGGAGAAGTGTGGCGGCATGGCCAGTAGCCGCCATCGGCGAGTGGCCCAGCTCGTTGGTCCGACCCACGGGACAATCCATAGGTGGGGATAGAACCAGCGGGGGTGGCAAACGAAAGACGGGACCGACCCGTCACTGACGAATCGATCCCGTCTTGCCTTGGGGGTGCATCACCTGGATCAGAACCAGCCGTACTCCTTGAGCTCCGGCGTCATCATCCGTTCAATCCGCGATTTACACGTGCTCAGATGCGCCTCCGAGGCGAAGTCGAGCTTGCCGGTCTTCAGCACGGCGTCAAGCTCCGCGCCCAGCTTCTGCAGGCTATGCTTGACCATCGCGTGAAGATCGGGCGAAATGACCCCGCCGGGCGGGATGCGCACCAGCGGCTCCATCATCTGGAGATACTCGCGCTGTAGTGATCGGCGAACACTGGATACGAACGGTCGGGAATCGGTCCACTTGCTCCGACCGGCGTTGTTGGCGTCGCATGCATCCGCCCAACACGCCTTCTGCACCCGCTGCAGATATTCCGCAACCGTAAACTTGTCGGCCGCTGCGCTCTTCAGCTCCGCATCATGGATGCGTCTCAGGGTGTTCGGGTACAGACGGTCGAATATGTTCCACCACTGAAAGAGCCCGATATACCGGTGAATCGGGAAGTCCATCGTGAAATCGATGTTGGTTCCATCGTGCCACCATCGCGCGGGCGCCAAGTGGTTGAGCAGTTCGGGCGGGAAGGTGAAGAACTCGTCGCTGAACAGGTGCTTCTCGATGAAGCCCAGCGCCTGGCGCTGCAGTTTGGGCTCAACTAGAACGAACGGAACCGCCCCGTCCGGATCGCCCCGATGGCTCCGATGGAAGTACTGGCCGCCGATGTACCTGCCAACATAGTCGAGTACAG
>JAAEQG010000607.1 GCA_024231775.1 bacterium | reverse complement strand
TCTCCCGTCACGGCGGAGGTCACTGGCATCACCCCCCGGTCACTGGTGCTCAGTGACGACGACTCGATGCTGCTCAATGTGTGCGGCACTGAAGTGCGGTCATTTCAGATCCTGTCAGGCGGTTCGGGTTTCTTCGATGCGGTGGGTGTTTTTCAACCCCCGGGAGCGTCCTTCAGCCAGAACAACAACGCGGTGATCAGCGCGGCTGGCACACTGGCGGCGGTGGCCGATGAGACCAACAACTGGCTTCACGTCTTCGATCCCACCCTCTGGACGGTGGGCGGTCCGCCCAACACGGCTTGGCTCTGGCGGACGGGCACCGACAACGGCCCCACCGCGGTCGCCCCGGCTTTTGATTTCCGCGAGCTGGTGGTCCACGCGGCTGCGGCCAACGTGGCGCAGGTTTTCAATGTCGAGGCACTTCAGCCCTCCCTGACGCAGCGGATGGGGTTTGCACTCCCCAGTGACATCATCGCCTCGGATGACATGGAGATGGAACCTCTGGGCGACTTCGCCCATGTCTCCTCGTCGACGGGAAATGTTCAGCGCGTTGATCTGCTCACCGGCGCCATGGATCCGCGTGCGCCCGCCGCCGCGGGGGAGGATGTGGTGATCAGCGAAGACGGCTCGGTGATGGCGGTGAACACCTTCAGCACGGTGTTCATCTACAACAGTCCCGCCTCAAGCACTCCCTCGGGAACTTTCACAGGGGGCAGTCTCAGTGGGGTCCACATGGCCATCAGCGCCGATGGGCGTTTCCTCTATGTCCCCGACCTGGCCTCTGAGGAGATCTTCGTCCTCGACACCGCGGCGGGAGGCGCCATCACGCCCTCCTTCTCCGTGAGCGTGGCGGCGGCGGGGCAGAGCGGCCCAACGTGGGTGGCGCTGTCGCCCGATGGGCTGACGCTCGCGTGCACCGGCGTGACCTCCGACGGTGTGGCGCTCTTCGATGTGAATTCTGGCACGGGCAATCTGACCAATCCCCGTTCCTTCACCCCCTCTGATCCGAGCGTCAACATCACCCAGTACAACAATCCCGTGCTGCTGGAGACAGGTGGAGGGGTGATCGGGAGCGAGTACTCGGCCGGGCAGGGGCGGCTCATGCTTTTCGACTCGGTGG
>JAAEQG010000606.1 GCA_024231775.1 bacterium | reverse complement strand
CGCGATGACCAACCGGCTGACGTTCGAGTGGTCACCGTGTGGGCGCATCAGGGGCGTGAGCTGGAAAACGCCGCTATGCGTGGCATCGTGGCGGCGTTCAACGATGCCCACCACGCTGAGGATCTGCGCGCCGAGATTCACTTCTTCCCCGACCGTCAATACGCGGACAAGGTCTCGATCGCATCCGCGACGGGGCGCCTGCCGGATCTGCTGGACATTGACGGACCGTACGTCGGGCCATGGGCTGCGGAAGGACTGCTCCAACCGATTGACGATCTGATCACCGGGTCGCTACGAGAGGACTTTCTCCCTTCGGTTCTTGCGCAGGGCACCTTTGGCGAAAGGCTGTATGCCCTGGGGGCGTTTGAATCGGCGCTGGTCGTCTATTACAACCGTGACATCATCGAGCGGGCGGGTCTTTCTCCGCCGGAGCACCATGCGGAAGCGTGGACCTGGGAGGAGTTCACGGCTGCACTGCGCCGAGCCTCCCCGCACGCGAGGATCCCACTTTCTCTGCATATGGACGATCCCGGCGATGAGTGGATCACCTATGCGTTCTCGCCGCTGATCTGGTCGAGCGGGGGTAGGCTGATCGACGTGGAGGGGCGGCGAGTGCTCGGAGTGCTCAACTCCCCGGAGTCGGTCGCCGCCATCAAGCGCTGGCAGGAGTTGTTCAAAGCGGGGCTGGCAGAGGCGACGACCACTCAGCCGGACCCCTTCGCCGCGGGTTTGGCGGCGTTCGACTGGACCGGGCATTGGATGCTGCCCGGATTTGAAGCCGTCCCGGAACTTCGCTTCGGGGTGATGCCGCTACCGCGCCTCGGACCCCGGTCGGTCTGCCCGTCGGGAAGCTGGTGCTGGGGGCTGTCCCGAGATTGCCAGGACCGGGCAGCGGCGTGGAAGCTGCTTGCCTGGCTGGTCGATCCCGAGCAGGGGGTCAAGCCGATGGTCACCGCCAACGGCGCCGTGCCGAGTCGGCGAAGTGCCTTTCGCTTCTTCCCCGAGTACGAGCGGATGCCGCGCCGGCTGTTCCGCGAGCAACTTGAAGCCGCCGCACGTCCCCGACCCCGAACCGCAGTTTACCTTACCCTCACCGGAGAGTTCGCCCGCGCTCTGCGCGACGTAGCCCTTGGTGCCGAGGTCGATACCGCCCTGACCGGGGCAGCTACCACCGTGCAGCGTGTCTGGGACCGGCGACCAGACGAGACCGAACCATGATCGCCCGCCAGAGACTCATCGCCCTTCTGTTCATCATGCCGGCGTGCGGGCTGATCGGCGTTTTCGTCTTCTGGCCGGCGGGGGCGATGGCCCACTCCAGCGTTCATCATCACGGGCTGACCGCGCCGCACGTCGGGAAGTACGTCGGCGGCGACAACTACCGTGCTCTGCTGAGCGATCCGGACTTCCGCCAAGCCGCGGCGAACACCGCTCGGTTTACCTTGCTGGTGGTTCCGATTCAGACGGCGTTGGCTTTGCTGCTGGCCACCTGGACCAACGGACCGGGATGGTCGCGGCGCACCCTGCGTCTGGCAGTATTCGTCCCCACGGTGGTCTCGCTGACGGTGCTGAGTGTACTATGGAAACTCCTGTACGCGCCGGCGGGGGCTGCTGGGGCTGGACTGTTCAACGGGCTGCTGGGCGCGCTCAGCCTGGGTCATCAGCCTTTCCTGACCAGTCCAAGCCAGGCGATGGTCTGCATTGTGGCGATGAGCATCTGGCAGGGGGTCGGGTTCCAGATGATGATCTTCTTGTCCGGTCTGCAGGCGATTCCCGCTCAGCTCTATGAGGCTGCGGAGTTGGACGGAGCCCGCCGGCGAGAGCGTTTCTGGCACATCACCCTCCCGGGCCTCGGCCCCACGACCGTTCTGGTGGTTATGGTCACCACCATCTTCGCCCTCAAGCTATTCGTGCAGCCGTACCTGATGACCGGCGGCGGCCCCGCCGGGTCGACGCTGTCCGTGGTGCAGTACATCTATCGGGCCGCCTTCAGCCAGCGCGATCTGGGACTAGCCTGCGCCGCCGGAGCGCTCTTTTTCGTTGCGGTTACGACAGTGACCGTGCTTCAGAGACTAGCCACCCGCAAAGCGGAGGCGTCGTCGTGAGCACCACCCCGACGGACAACGCCTCGAGCGGAAACGTCTCCAGAACAGAAGGAGCCGCAGGCTTCAGCCCGCGCGGCCGTTCACCAGTGCAGATCACGCGCATCTGCGGCGGCGCCGCGGTGGCGCTCGTGCTGGCTGCCTTGTTCGTTGCCCCGGTGGCGTGGATGGTCTCTGCCTCGCTCAAGCCCGACGCGGACATTCATCGCGACGTGCAATCGCTGCGCAGCTTCGTCCCCGCCCCCGCCACGGTGGAGAACTACACCGCAGCGGCGCGACGCAGCGACCTGGGCACGGTCATGGTCAACACGGCGGCGGTGGTGATGCTGACCGCGCTTGGCGGTTTGCTGATCAACGGACCGGCGGCTTTCGCGTTTGCCCGGATGCGCTTTCCGGGGCGCGACGCGGTGTTTATGCTGCTGGTGGTCAGCATTATCCTGCCGCTCGAGGTCATCGTGATTCCATTGTTCATGGTCGTTCGGGGGTTCGATGGCGCGGCTGACCTGCTTGGCGAGCGCGGGTGGACCTTGGCGGCGTTGAGTGTGCCGTTCATGGCCAAGGCGTTCAACATCTTCCTGCTACGGCAGTATTTCCTGTCACTGCCCCGAGCGCTGGAGGAGGCGGCTTTCCTGGACGGGGCGGGTTGGTGGAGCGTGTTCTGGCGAATCGCTCTGCCCAACGCCAAGCCCGTGCTGGTCACCGTAATCCTGCTGGATTTCGTGGTGCATTGGAACGATTTTCTCTGGCCGTTGGTGGTCTGCCGCGGGGAGAGCACGCGTACGATCCAGCTCGCTCTGGGCAACTTCTTCACCGAGCCGCCGATCTCCTGGGGGGCGATCATGGCTTATGCGGTCATCGCCACGGTTCCGGTGATGCTCGTCTTCGCGGTCGGCCAGCGCTGGATCGTCCGCTCGGTGGCGGGGGTCGGCGTGCGTGGATAGTCCGGTTGACACGTCCGCGGTAGCGATCATGCTGGGCGCAGCATCGGTAAAACGCCGAAGGCATGGATAGAAGACCACGCGAGTCGTTGTTCTCTGAAAGGACGCCAAGTCATGGACGGGACATCCACGCAGACCGTCATCGGGTTGGGCGAGTTGCTGTGGGATTGCTTTGCGGATTCGCGACGGCCTGGGGGGGCGCCGGCGAATGTCGCGTTTCATTCCGGGCAGCTCGGGCACCGCGGAGTGGTCTGCTCGAGAGTGGGCGACGATGAACTCGGTAGCGAGCTGGTCGAGTACCTGGCGGGGCGAGGCCTGGAGGTCGGGTTCATCCAGCGAGACCGGGACCACCCGACCGGGCGGGTAACGGTGGACACGTCCAACCCGACGAATCCGGGATACACTATCCACGAGCACGTAGCCTGGGATCATCTGGCCTTCGGTGATGATCTCGCCCAGCTCGCCCGGGGTGCGGCGGCGGTGTGCTTCGGCACGTTGGCCCAGCGTGACCCAGTCGCCCGCCGGAGCATCCATCAGGTATTGGCGGCGGCGGAAGACGCCTTGCTCGTTTACGACGTCAACCTGCGACAGTCTTGGTACACGCGGAGTGCCATCGAGCACTCGCTGCAGGCTGCCAGGATCGTCAAGCTCAACGGCGACGAGGTCAGGGTGCTGGCTGGCGTGCTCAAGACGGGATCGGACGATCCCGCGGCGTTCGCCGCGGAGTTGCGTGAACGCTTCGGTGTCGAGACCGTCTGCATCACGCGCGGCGGATCCGGCTCGCTGGTTTTCGGTCCGGGCGAGAAGGCGGATGTTCCCGGGGTCAAGGTCAAAGTCGCTGATGCGGTGGGCGCGGGTGACGCCTTCACTGCGGCGCTGATCTCCGGGTGTTTGCGCGGTTGGCCGCTACGAGTCTCCGTACCATTCGCCAACGCTGTAGGGGCGCTGGTGGCGGGATCCGCCGGAGCCATGCCCGTCCTCGAAACGGAACTCGGCGCCCTGGTGACAGGCGCCCAGCAGGAAGCTGATCGCTGAGTTCGCGGAAACCGGCCAGTGCGCCCAGGCCCATCTTGCACAGTCCCTCCAACATCACACAGCGCCGTCTTCTAGCACTTGACGAGGTTGTGTACTCGATGCAAACTCGGGTTTTCGACCATCACGACCGCCAGCCACTTTGCGAGATGCGTAGAATCTTCATAGGCTGTGCGCTGCGTCTGCGATATGCGGCAGGATGCGCAACCGCGCGGTCGATTGCGGGAGGCTACACATGGGAACGCACGGGCGTCGGTATATCATGCTCATCAGTGCCCACGGATTGGTTCGGGGTACGCAGATGGAGCTGGGCCGTGACGCCGACACGGGTGGGCAGATCAAGTACGTCGTCGAGCTGGCTCGGGCGCTGATCGAGCATCCCGAGGTCGAGAAGGTCGACCTGATCACCCGGCTGATCGACGACTCCAAGATCGACGACAGCTACGCCGCACCGGTCG
The DNA here is from genome assembly GCA_024231775.1 of bacterium. GTDB lineage: Bacteria > Planctomycetota > Phycisphaerae > UBA1845 > UBA1845 > JAAEQG01. Next base: position 6,108 of record JAAEQG010000606.1, on the reverse strand, counting down.
AGGAACTCGCCCCCGGGGCGAACATCGTCCGTATCCGCTGCGGCCCGAACCGCTACCTGGCCAAGGAGAGCCTGTGGCCCCACCTGGATGGCTTCGTGGACAACATCCTCGAGTACCTCCGCAGCCAGGGGCGGGCCCCTGATTTGATTCACGGTCACTACGCCGATGCCGGCCACATGGGCGCGCGGCTGGCTGGGGTCTTGAATATCCCCATGGTCTTCACCGGCCACTCGCTGGGCCGGGTTAAACGACAGCGTTTGCTCGACCAGGGCACGCCACCGGAGACCGTCGAGAGACGATATCGAATCACCCGCCGCATCGAGGCGGAAGAGACCGCCCTGGACAACGCCGCGCTGGTGATCGCCAGCACCCATCAGGAAGTCGAAGAACAGTACGCCATCTACGACCACTATCAGCCGCAGCGCATGGTCGTGATCCCCCCAGGAGTGGACCTCAGCCGCTACTCGCCCCCGGGACGTAGCTGGCCCACGCGCTCGGGAATCTTCCAGGAGATTCGCCCCTTCCTGGCGGACTGGGGCAAGCCCATGATTCTGGCGTTGTCGCGACCGGATCCACGGAAGAACATCACCACGCTGATCCAGGCCTACGGTGAACATCCCGAGCTACGCAAACTGGCCAACTTGGTCGTGGTCGCCGGGACGCGGGATGACATTCGGGCGATGGACAAAGGCACCCGGCGGGTAATGGTCGAACTGCTCTACCTCATCGACCGCCACAACCTCTACGGATCCGTCGCCTACCCCAAACACCACAACCCCGACGACATCCCTGATCTCTACCGACTAGCCGCCAAGACCAAGGGAGTGTTCGTCAATCCGGCGCTGACCGAACCGTTCGGTCTGACGCTGATCGAAGCCGCCGCCAGTGGGTTGCCCATCGTGGCGACCGAGGATGGCGGTCCCCGGGACATCACCGGCCTGTGCAAGAACGGCGTGCTGATCGATCCGCTCGATCCGGCGGCGATGGGCGCGGCGCTGTACGACGCCCTGACCGATGGTCCCCGGTGGAAGCGCTGGTCCAGAAGCGGGATCCGCGGAGCCCAGAAGCACTTCTCGTGGTCCTCCCATGCGAACAAGTATCTGCGGGCGGCGCGGATGGTCATCCATCAGTCAGAGAAGCGGGGATTCTTCTACGGTCCGCAGACTCGACTCATCACCGCCGACCGCATTCTGGTGACCGATATCGACAACACCCTCACCGGTGACCCTGAGTCCCTCCGTGAACTGCTGAGGCGGATCCGGGAAGCGGGCGAGAAGGTGGCCTTTGGGATCGCCACCGGGCGCAGCATAGACCTCACCCTGGAGGTTCTGAAGAAATGGAAGATCCCCACTCCCCAACTGCTGATCACCTCGGTCGGAAGCAAGATCCACTACGGCCCCCATCTGGTTCTGGACGAGGGCTGGCAGCGCGACATCGACTACCGCTGGCGCCCCGATCTCCTGAAGAAGGCCATGGGCGAGATCCCCGGTCTCAAGCCGCAAGGCCCCGAGGGCCAGGCGGACTACAAGATCAGCTTTGACGTGGACCCCCGGAAGATACCCGACATTCGAGAGATCGTCCGCTTCTTGCGCCGTTCGCGCCTCCAAGCCAATGTGGTCTATTCGCATCAAGCCTATCTCGATCTTCTGCCGATACGTGCATCGAAGGGCTCTGCCCTGCGCTACTTCGCCACCAAGTGGGGGATTCCGGTCGAACGCTGCATGGTTGCCGGCGACTCCGGAAACGACGAAGGCATGCTGACCGGCAACACCTTGGCGGTGGTGGTGGGCAACTACGACACCGAGCTGGAAAAACTCCGCGGAGAACCTCACATCTACTTCGCCGACGGACATCATGCCCAGGGGATCATCGAAGGCCTCGAGCACTACGACTTCTTCGGAGAGATTCGATATCCGACGCTGGAGGAGGCGACCCATGAGTGAGGAACTGAGCGACGACCTGCAAACGCATCGGGACGGAGCCTACCAGTTGCTGCGGCGCTACGTGGCCCTCAACAAGACCTTCCTGCTGCGCTCGGATCTGCAGGACACGTTTGAGGCGTTCTGCGCCGACGATTCCTGCAACGGATTCGCCGATTCGCCGTTCGGCGGCACAATTCGGGCAGCCCAGGAGGCCGCCATCGAAGCCCCCTGGATGTACCTCGCAATGCGGCCACGTATCGGCAAGTGGTCTTTCCTGCGCTTCCACGTCGAATCGCTCGACGCCCAGGAGGTATCCGTCTCGGAGTTCCTGGCTTTCAAGGAGCGGCTGATCGAAGGGACCGGCCAGCCGGACGACTGGCCGCTGGAGGTGGACCTGGCTCCGTTCAACCGAGGTTTCCCGCGTTTGCGCGAGGCCCGCTCCATCGGCCAGGGAGTCTCTTTCCTCAACCGCCGCCTCTCCAGCGAGCTCTTTCAGACTCTCGACAAGGGCGACAAGCGCCTGCTGGAGTTCCTCCGCGTACATCACCACCGCGGCGAGCAACTGATGCTCAACCGCCGGATTACCGATGTCACCGAACTGCGCCGCGCGGTCCGGCAGGCGGATGAGTATCTCGAAGACCACCCCAAGGACGCCGAGTGGAACACGGTGGGCAACAAGCTCCAGGAGTTGGGCTTTGAGCCCGGCTGGGGCAAGACCGCGGAGCGGATGCGTGACACTTTCCGGCTGCTCTCCGACATTCTGGAAGCGCCAGCCCCAGCCAACCTGGAGAAGTTCCTCGCCCGCATTCCCATGATCTTCAGCATCGTGATCCTCTCTCCGCACGGATACTTCGGACAGTCCAACGTGCTCGGGTTGCCGGACACCGGCGGGCAGGTCGTGTATATCCTGGACCAATCCCGGGCACTCGAAAAAGAGATGCGCCACCGCCTCGAGGAGCAGGGGGTGGACATCGACCCGCAGATTCTGGTGGTTACCCGCCTGATCCCCGAGGCTCAAGGAACGACTTGCGATCAGCGGATCGAACGGATCACCGGAACGAGCCACGCCCGGATTCTGCGCGTGCCCTTCCGCGATCAAGCCGGCGAGGTAGTTCCCCAGTGGATTTCGCGCTTCGAGGTTTGGCCTTACCTGGAACGCTTCGCCGCCGAAGCCGAGACCGAGGTGCTTGCCGAACTGAGCGGGCCGCCTGCTCTGCTCATCGGCAACTATTCCGACGGATGCCTGGTGGCTTCGCTGATGTCGCGCAAGCTCCAGGTCACCCAGTGCAACATCGCCCACGCCCTGGAGAAGACCAAGTACTTGCTGTCCGACCTGTACTGGCGCGAGAACGAGGAGCAGTACCACTTCGGCTGCCAGTTCACCGCGGACTTGATCTCCATGAACACCGCCGATTTCATCATCACCAGCACTTACCAGGAGATCGCCGGCACATCGCAAAGCGTAGGACAGTACGAGAGCTATGGCGCGTTTACCATGCCGGGGCTGTTTCGGGTAATCGACGGCGTGGACGTGTTCGATCCCAAGTTCAACGTGGTCTCGCCGGGGGCGGACCCGGACGTTTACTTCCCCTACACGGAGAAGAAACGGCGCATGCGCGGGTTGCATGCCGAGCTCGAGGCTTTGGTCCTTGGCGACGGCGGCGGAACGCCCACTCGGAGTCAGTTCAAAGACCGCGACAAGCCAATGATCTTCACCATGGCCCGCCTGGATCGCATTAAAAACCTCAACGGGCTGGTGGACTGGTACGGAAACTGTCCGCGCCTGCGCAAGTTGGCCAACCTGTTGGTGGTCGGCGGGCATCTGGATCCCGATAAGTCATCCGACCATGAAGAGCGCGAGCAGATCTGCCTGTTGCACGAGCTGATCGACCGTCACGAACTCGAAGGTCAGATCCGCTGGGTGGGCTTCCAGTCCGAGCGTAACCTGGTGGGAGAGTTATACCGCTTCGTCGCGGATCAGCGGGGCGCATTCGTTCAACCCGCCCTGTTCGAAGCCTACGGTCTGACCGTGATCGAAGCCATGAGCACCGGCTTGCCGACCTTCGCCACCTGTTACGGGGGACCGTCGGAGATTATCGAGCACGGGGTATCCGGGTTTCACATCGACCCCAACCACGGCGATGTCGCCGCGGAGATGCTCGCAGACTTCTTCACCCAGAGCGCCCAGGACATCGCCTATTGGGACCGCGTCTCGAACAACGCCCTGGCCCGCATCGACTCTCACTACACCTGGAAGCTGTACGGCGAGCGGATGATGACCCTCGCCCGCGTCTACGGCTTCTGGAAGTACGTCACCAATCTCGAGCGCCAGGAAACCCGCCGCTACCTGGAGATGCTCTACAGCCTGCAGTATCGCCGCCTCGCCGAAGCCGTCCCCCACTGACGGAAGAGGCACATGGTGTAGGCGCCGCCCATCCGCACCGCGTACGCCCCGCCTCGCCGCCGAGGGACCTCAGAGTAGTATCCCCACGACGCACGCCGTCATCCAGGACGCCATCGCTCCGCCGAACATGGCCCGCAGACCGAAGCGCGCCAAATCGCCCCGGCGATCCGGAGCAATGCTGCCGATTCCGCCGAGTTGGATGGCGATCGATCCAAAGTTGGCGAACCCACACAAGGCGTACGTGGCGATCACCACCGAGCGCTGCTCCATCTCGCCCTGCATCTTGCCCAGCGAGTCGAAGGCGATGAACTCGGTCAGCACGATCTTCTGGCCCAGCAGCGACCCGAAGGCGGACGCATCCGCAGCAGCCACCCCCATCACCCGCGCCAGAGGAGCGAAGATCCATCCCAGAATCGTGGCGATGTTCAACTCCTCGACATCGCGCTGCGCCAGCCAGTCCGCCACCGGCTCCCACTGGCCCAGCTTGATCAGCGGGTAGTCGCACATCGCCAGCAGAGCGAGGAACGCCAGCAACATGGCCCCTACGTTGAGGGCCAGCTTTAGCCCGTCACCCGCTCCACGAGCGGCGGCGTCGATTACGTTGCGGGTCTCCTTCTCGACCGCGAGCCGGGCTCCGCTCGTGGTCAGCGAGTCTTCCCGCTCGGGAACCATGATCTTGGCCATCACGAAGGCTGCGGGCGCCGACATGATCGAGGCGCACAGCAGATGCTTGGCGAAGATGACCCGGGCTTCGGGGTCGTCACCTCCCAGCATGGCGATGTAGGCGGCGAACACCCCGCCGGCGATGGTCGCAAACCCCCCGGTCATCAAAGCCATCAGCTCCGACTGGGTCATCCTGGACACGAACGGCCGCACCACCAGCGGAGCTTCGGTCTGCCCCACGAAGACGTTTGCCGCCATCGCCAGCGACTCAGCCCCGCTGACCCGCAGAGTCTTGCGCATCACCACCGCCATCGCCCGCACCACCCACTGCATGATCCCCAGGTGGTACAGCACCGACAGCAGCGAGGCGAAGAATATGATCGTCGGCAGCACCTTGAAGGCGAACACCGAGCCCATGCTCGCGTCTTCATACACCGCCTCCCCCAGGGCTTGACTGTCGAATAACGGACCGAAGATGTAGCTCGCCCCGGCGTCACTGAACCCGAGCACCGTCGTCGCCGCTCGAGCCAGCCCGTCGAACGCTGCCCGCACCACGTTCGCACGCAGCAGGAGCAGCGCCAGGATGAATTGTAACGACACCCCGCCGATCACCACCCGCCAGGGAACCCGCCGCCGATCGATCGAGAACACTAGCGCGATACCCACCAGCACCGCCAGCCCCACCAGTCCGGTGTACCTTTCCATATCAGGGTCCCTTCAGATTGCAGAGTCGCAGCGTTCTCAACAATGCAGCGTACGGGCGCCCTATCCCTTCCAGGGACTGTCAGTCTAGTAGCCCGAAGCAATCATAGATGTAGCGTCACCCCGGCGGTGCTACAGGAGCTTCACGCCGCGTCGCCCGCGCTTGACGCAACCGATGACCGTAGGTGATTCTCCGGCGGTCTCCAACTCGCTCATCACGCCGGAGACAAACGACGGCCTGACCGCCAGTACGAAGCCGATCCCCATGTTGAACACGCGGAACATCTCCGCCCGAGTCACCCCGAGCGATTGCAGAAAAGGAAACACCGGAGGCGGCGTCCAACTCCGCCGATCAACCTCCGCCGTGCATCCGGTCGGCAGCATCCGGGCCACGTTCTCCCGCAGACCGCCGCCGGT
>JAAEQG010000605.1 GCA_024231775.1 bacterium | reverse complement strand
CACCTGGACACGCAGGTGGCGTTCATAAAGTACATCCACGAGCATCTGAAAAGATATGCCCAAGACGTCACCCGCGTGCGCTCTTACATCTGCCCGTATTGCGACACGCCGTTGGAGAACCGGCGGGCGATCAAAAAGAGGCTCGAATTGGGCAAGACGGACATTCTCTGCGGCATGTGCGAGGAACGGGTGGAACTGATCGACTTGATCGAGCGGAAATTCACCTCGGGCCGGTTCGTCCGGGCGGTGCAAGAGATGGACGCGCAGGCCCAGATCAACCTCGACGCCGAGAGCCGCGAACTGATCCTGGTCGGCCACGCCGGAGCCACCGCCACAGAAGCGGGGCAGTTCTTCCGGCCCGCAAGTTTGGCCGAATGGGGCATCGACGGCGAGATCGAGTTCAAGGACGACAAGGGCAATCCCAGCGGGCGGCGCATCTACCTGCAACTCAAGCCCGGCGATGCCTACCACCACCGCCGCGAGCGGGACGATGTGGAGACGTTCACCATCAAAGACCCGCGCCAGGCCGAGTATTGGCTGGCCCAGCAGTGGACGGTGATGCTGGTGACGCGCGCCGCGAACGGCCAGATCCGCTGGATGAACATAACCGACCAGCTCCGGGAGCACGGCACAACCACCGCGTGGCAAGCAAAGCTGACCGATCTGCGCAAAACGCTCGCCAAACGCTTCAGTGAAGGCGAATTGCGAATGCTGTGCTTTGACCTGGGTGTGAGCTACGATGACCTACCCGCCCAGGGGAATGCGGACAAAGCCAGGGAATTGGTCAGCTACCTGGACCGCCGCAACCGCATCCCCGCGCTGGAGAGAATCGGCAAACAACTGCGCCCGGATATTGCCTGGGAGGATGTTTCACCCGAACGGTCACAGCAGATTGT
>JAAEQG010000604.1 GCA_024231775.1 bacterium | reverse complement strand
TATCGTCCCGCGCAGCCTCCACCGCAATCGTCACCCCGCTCTTACGCACCCCACGCACCAGCCAGGGGATGTTCTGAAGCATCTTGTCCACCCGCAGCGATGGAACGCTGATGTTCACCCGCCGGTCCTTGAAGCGCTCATGCACCGCCTGGGCCAACCGAGTCAGCTCCGGGTAGTCCGACGTCGAAAGTGACAGCAAGCCGATCTCGTCCATCCCCGTCGCCCGATAACTCTGCTCGGCGATCTCCAGGATGCGCTCCACACTCCGCGCCCGCACCGGTCGCTTGGTATGCCCGGCGTGGCAGAATCGGCACCTCTGCGGGCAACCGCGCATGATCTCAATCGCAATCCGATCGTGGACCACTTCCACGAACGGAACCAACGGACGCACCGGGAACGGCGTCCGGTCGAAGTCCACCGTCTCACAGCGGACGATCCGGGTGGGGATGTCGTCCCGCTGAGGAACCAGGCGCGCGATGGTCCCGTCCGGGTGGTACTCGAAGTCATAAAGCCCTGGCGCGTATACCCACTCGAACTTGCGGGCCAGGTGAACGACCATCTCTCGACGGCCGACACCAGCCTCCTTCAGGCTGCGGTACTCCGCCACCAGCGCCGCCAGCGCAGCCTCGCCATCACCGAGCACCACCAGATCCAGAAACGGCGCCATCGGCTCGGGATTATCCGCCTGCGGTCCACCGCCGACGACCAGCGGATGGGTGTCGTCCCGGTCGCGGCTGCGCAGGGGAATGCCCGCCAGATCGAGCAGGCTCAGCACGTTCGCGAAAGCCATCTCGTACTGGAGCGACACGCCGAGAATATCCGCATCCGCCACCGGCTGGCGCGTGTCCCAGGTAAACAACCCGATGCCCTTAGCCCGCATGACCTGCTCTGCGTCGGTCCACGGGCAGTACGTGCGCTCCGCCACCACCCCCGGCGTATGGTTGCACATCCAGTAGAGGATCTGGCAGCCCAGGTGGCTCATCCCGATCGTGTAGGTATCGGGGAAGGCAATGACCACGCGCACCTCGGCCCGCTCCCAGTCTCCGGGCTGAACAAGCTGGTTCAGCTCGCCACCGATGTATTGCGCCGGCTTGGTCACGTAGGGCAGCAACTCCGTGCTGACCCGCTCACCCAGATTCGTCATCGCATGAACCCCATCTCCCGAGCCCGGTCCCGGACCCGACAGGCGGCATTCTACCAACTGCCAGAGGACTCGACACCGCACCGGCCG
>JAAEQG010000603.1 GCA_024231775.1 bacterium | reverse complement strand
GCTTCAATTCGGCGCCGTCCACCGGCGAGACCTTGAAGGTCCTGTTCGGCGACATGAACGGCAACGGCACCACCGACGTGGTGTGGCTCACCACGGACTACCAGCTCAAGTACTTGGACCTCCTGGGCCACTCCAACTTCGGTCTGCTCCGCCAAATCGACAACTCCATGGGCATGGTCGCTCGGATGGAGTACCGCTCGTCCACCGACTACATGGTGGACGCCAAGCTGGACGAGAATCCCTGGAAGACACCCCTGCCCATCTCCACGCCGGTGATCTCCAAGATCACTACCACCGATTCTTTCGATACGCTCGGCCTGGAGGCCAACACCTCCACCCAGCTCATCGAATACCGGGACGGCTACTACGACGGTGTGGAGCGCGAGTTCCGCGGCTTCGCCAAGGTCACCGACACGACAGTGGGCGACGAGTTCCACCCCAGCGGGGTCACCGAGACCTGGATGCACGTGGGCCGCAACCTGGAGACCGGCGAGGACGAAGAGATCCTCAAGGGCGAGGCCTGGCTGCAGAAGACAGAAGACGCCGAGGGCAACGTATTCAGCACGGTCGAGACCACGTGGGAGCGCCGCTGGATGTGCCAGGGCGAGTTCGACTCCCTGTCCGTGCGCATCCTGCCCGACTGCGATCCCGCGGCCAACAACGACGCGATAAAAGACGATCTCATTGCCT
>JAAEQG010000602.1 GCA_024231775.1 bacterium | reverse complement strand
GGCGTCAGGGTGAACCAGACGTCCTCGTCGCTATCCCAGAAGGCATCGTCGTCGTCGTAGGTCACGATGGTGCCCCAGTACGTGCCGCCGCTCGGGTCGAGCACAGTAGCCCCTCCGCAGTAGGCGTTGGGGTTCTGGATGCCCACGCTGGGCGCGTCCACGTCGAGCAGCGTGCCATCGCCCGTGATCCAGGCGGTGTTATCCACGCTCAGGCCCAGCGAGATGGCGTCCATCATAAAGCCGATCCGCACGTCCTCGCCGTTGGTGACGACGCCGGTCCAGGTCAGCATATCGCTGGCGACGATCAGATTGCCGGAATCGGCCCAGTCCGTGTTGAGCGCGTAGAATGCGGAACCGGTGGGAAAGGTGTCGGTGACTATAACGTTGGTGGCGCTGGCGGGGCCGGTGTTGGAGATGGTGATGGTGTAGGGGAATTGTGCACCAACCGCCGCGCGTCGCCCACCTTGAGCGTTCTCGGGCACGGTCTCTTTCACCGAGGTGCTCAGGTCGGGCACAAAGGGGGGCATAGCCACCACCACTTGGGCCGAAATCCAGTCACTGGCCGCGGGATCGGTGATCCAGGCGGTGTTGGTGACGTTGATGTCATAAATAGGAGCGCCCAGGATGTCCACGGTAAAGGTGAGGTACTCGGCGGTCTGGCTGAACACTGTGCCGCCCCAT
>JAAEQG010000601.1 GCA_024231775.1 bacterium | reverse complement strand
CGTAAACCGCTGCGCCGAGCAACGCTCCAGCTCGAACGGAAAATCCACGTCGCGGCGCAGGGTGACCAAGGCCCGGGTTCGGGGCATCTGCTCCTCGAACGCCTTGACGTTCTCCCGCTGCTTGGGGGTCAGCTCATCGGCGTGTTCGAGTACGGCGCCCGCCGAACCGTACTTGGCGATCAGCTTGGCGGCCGTCTTCGGGCCGATCCCCGGAACGCCGGGCACGTTATCGACGTTGTCCCCGCAGAGGGTCTGAATGTCGATGGCCTGTTCGGGGGTGTAGCCTTTGTTCGCGAGCAGTTCCTCCCGTCCCATGGCCGCATTCTTGCTTGGATCGTACAAGCACACCCGGTCGGTGATGAGCTGTTCGAGATCCTTGTCGCGGCTGACCAGGTAGATGTCGAGATCTTCTCCTGCCAGGCGATGGCACATCGTAGCCATCAGATCGTCCGCCTCGAATCCGATCAGGCTAAGCGTGGGGATGTTCATGGCATCGACAATACTGACGATGCGGTCCGCCTGCGGGCCAAAGTCGGGTGGCGGCGGTTCGCGGTTGGCTTTGTACTGCGGGTCGATCTCGCGGCGGAAGACATTTTCCGAGCCCACATCGAGGGTCATCGCCAGATAGTCCGGCTGCAGATTGCGCAGCAGGTTCAACAGCATCTGACAGAAGACGTAGGTCGCCTTGGTGGGTTCACCGTCAGGCGCGGTGAGCTCGGTCATCCGTGCGTAGTACGCCCGGAAGATCTGGGCATGCCCGTCGATGATGAAGAAGCGTCTGGCCATTCCACTTCCGCCTCAGGTTAGGGAACGCCGCCCCACAGGGCAAACCGAACGCCCGCCTGCCGCACAGCCTATCCTACAACCACCATGAGGCGATTACCCTATACCACCTCAGCCGAAACAGCGATACAATGCAATCCTGGAGGATCAGGCTTGGCTTGGTCAACAGGGGCCGTTGCGGTTCCGACGCAGGGGGAGCGTACCGATGGCGGAATCGAAGTGGGCATGCCCGCACTGCAAAACGCCTCCCCCGGCGAACGCCTCCACCTCCGGGGGTGCGCTCACCTGCGCGCACTGTGATTTCGTCTTCCCCCGCCCTACCGATCTGGCGGACGGCAGCCGTTGGCGCGAGATGCTCGCCTTGGCGGAGACGAGCACCGGCAAATGGGCCGACCTCAGCGCTGACCGCTACACCATCATCCGATCGCTTGGAGCCGGTGCCCAGGGGCGGATCTACCTGGCCCATCACCGGCATCTTGACCAGCTCTGCGTAATCAAAGTGCTCAGCGTCGCGGATGACGAGTGGAAAGAAGTCGCGGTGGCGCGGTTGCGGGCGGAGGCGCACGCCGGGGCATCGGTGAACCACGTGAATGTCGCCCGAGTCCTCGATTGTGACTGCGTCAAGGGCACCTGGTACTTCGTCATGGAGCACGTGGACGGGATCAACCTGCGCAAGACTCTCCTTGAAATCGGAGCCCTGAAGTGGGAGCAGGTCGTCGACGTGGGTATCCAAGCCGCAGAGGGACTCGAGGCGATCCACCAGGCTGCCCTGATCCATCGCGACATCAAACCGAGCAACCTCATGTTCTGCGCCGACGGGCGAATCAAGATCATGGACCTGGGCCTGGTGAAGATCCAGACCGGTGGACAGGGCGGCGGGGTGACCCACACGGGCCAGCTTCTGGGCACACCCTACTACATGTCCCCGGAACAGTTCGACCCCGAGAGCGCGCTCGATGCCCGGGCGGACGTGTATTCCATGGGGGCGACGCTTTATCACCTGGCCGTGGGGCACCCGCCACACCAAGCCTCCGGCGTACTCGAGCTGTCCAAGCAGCACCGCCATGCCCCGGTGGTGTGGCCCGAGGCGCTGCACGAGCAAATCCCGGTGTGGTTTCGGCGGGTGGTGGGTGCGTGCCTGGCCAAGCAACCGGATCACCGCTACGAGACCGCCGCCGCCCTGGCGGACGCCCTGCGCATGGGGCGCGACGAGGAGGGCAGCACCATCGCCGTCCCCGCTCCCGCCCCGACGACTCCGCCGCGTGGGGTCACGGTGATGACCTTCCGCAACCTCACCCAGCGCGAAGCCGACGACTGGATCGGAGACGCCATCGCCGACTTCGTCACCAGCCGGCTGACCACCCTGCACGAAGTCCACATCGCCGATCGGACCAGCCTGCAGAAAACTCTGCAACGAATCGCGGACTGCGAGGACGGACCCGCGGAGACTCGGCGGATCATCGAGGCGGGACGGCTGGTCGGAGCCGGTACGCTAGTGACCGGTAGCTACCAGATCGTCGGGGAGCAACTACGGATCACCGCCCAGGCGCTGTCCGCCGCCCACCCCGAACCGCGACACATCGTGGATGCCGCCGGTCGGCTCGACGACCTCTTCGCCCTGGAGGACCAGATCGCCGTCGCGGTCATCGAGATGGTCAGCCAGGAACTCGCCCCCGCAAACCTCCCCGGAAGCACGACCACCAACCTCGAAGCCTCCGAAAAACTAACGCGGGCCAAGCGGGCTTTTGCCGACGGTAGCTACCACGAGGCGATTCGCCTGGCGGAGCAGGCCCGGGCCGCCGACCAGGAATACCTGGACCCGGTGAGTGTGATCGGGGTGTGTTACGCGCGCTGCGGAGAATACGAGCGCGCCGCCGAGTATCACCAGCGGGAGGAAACCCTCGCCCGCAAGCTGAACAACCAGCCGCGACTCGCCGAAGCCTATGGCAACCTGGGGGTGATGTACTACTACCGCGGCGACTACACCCTGGCCCATGAGTTCCTCGACAAAGCCCGGGCCATCGCCGACGAGCTCGAGCTGCGCGGCGATGCGGCGAAGTACCACGGCAACCTGGGCTTCGTGCTGATGCGCCTGAATCGCTACACCGAAGCCGAGCAGGGCTTCGCCCGGGCGATAGAAATCAACCGGCGCTTCGGCGACCTGGTCGCCTTGGTGTGGCCTTACAACGGAATGGGCGGTGTGCTGCTGAAGCAGGAGCGCTTCGCCGAAGCCCAGGAATACTACCACCGGGCGCTGGTCCTGGCGGAGGAAGTCGGCGACCGGGTCAACGTCGGGGTATCGCACATGAACCTGGGACGCTGCGCCTGCCTGACCGGCGACCTCATCGAAGCCCAGGCCCGGTTCGACCAAGCCCTCGCTATCCTGGAGGGCACCGACTTCTGGAACGGCGTCGCGGTAATCTACGAACATCTCACGGAGATGTACCTGCTCAACCACCGGTTCGAGGAGGCTCTGGGCTGCGCCGACCAACGCATCGAACTCGCCAAGCAGCACCGCAACCCCCACATCGAAGCCCAGGCCTGGGAACAGAAAGCCAAGGCCTATGAACAGATGGAAGAAACAGAAGAGGCCCTGCGCTGCCTCAAGCTATCCCTCGAACTCTCCCAGCGCCCCCCACCCTACGAAAGCCTGCACCGCTACCTCGAAGAGGTCTCCAAGCGCGCCCCCTTCCGCAACTGACCGGCGCAGGGAATCAAACACCCCAGGTCGTGCATGACCGTACCGATTCGCGTCTCTTCTGAGCCGCACCCGGGAGGGAGCGGACCCCACAGACGCAACGGACACCGCGGTCAACCGCTTCCTCACGGGCGCAGCTCGGTCTACTTATCGATTCAGGGGGGACTCGGCGGGTGGCATGGGCAAACTTGTTTGCCCGTGCTTCATCGGCGCGCTGCACGGGTAAGCAGAGCTTACCCATGCCACCCAACGAACCGAGTGGATTGCGAGGCTGAAACGTGATGCGCATCACCCATGCCACGCAACACCGATTGCGGACCGCCCGTCGAACGGGCTGGGGTGAGCGCGAGAACTAACCGGAATGCTTATGATTCAGGGGTCACGCAGCTTCAGGCTGCGGCTCTCGACGGACGCCGACGGGGTGACGTACTTGGAGACGTGTTGGCTCCGAATCCGGCGGGCAGACCGAGTCCGAGCAGATGGCGGGCCACGCGACAGGCCAGTCCCGCGAAGTACGCCGGCCGGTGGTAGCCGACGGTCAACTCCGCGTCACGCAAAGACTCCAGGAACCCCGACGGCCCGGTGAAGTCCGCGAGGACCTGATAGCACGGAGCTATACTGGTGATAGCGTGACTGTCCGCCCCCGCGTACGCTGGTAGGTCCAGGTCTGCGGCGAAACGACCGGCGGCCCGATCGGGAGCGCCGCGCAGGTTCTGGGCGTTGTTGACCTCGACCGCGTCGATCCACTCCGCAATCTCCCAGGAGACGTCGCCCAAACCACAGCCCATGGCCCGAACGAAGGGGTGAGGTAGCAAGACCAGACCGCCCTGGGCGCGGATCTCGCGGGCCGTCTCCAACGCGGATAAACCCGGGCGCACGTGCTCGGAGAGGAACAGCCCAATGAGGTGACCCTGGCCGGTGGTGACCTCCTCCCCGACGATCACCCGCGCGTTCGTATGCTCCTGCAAACGCCGAGCCCCTTCGATGGTGTCGTGATCCGTCACCGCAATGCAGCCGAACCCCTGCTCGTCCAGAAAATGTCCCAGCACGCTCAGCGAGATGTCGCTGTCGAACGAGTAGTCGGTGTGGACGTGGATCAGGGTCTTGACGTTGGACACTGCCTGCTTCCCCGCTGCGAGCCTCTCTCCGCCGCCTTCTGCCCCACTCTAGGCCAGGTATCGAGGTGATTCAACCGGTGTCCGGAGCGACTGGGCGGCGGTGTGGGCCTGGGGGCTTGCGGACGAGGATTACCAGGGTAACCTCTAGTAACTTATCGGGCAGGCCGGAGTCTTCGGCGGGCACTTGGGACGTCCAAGCGAACGGGTGAACAGTCCGATGCTGGATTTCGTACCCTCAGTCTTCTTCAAGGTGCTGACGGTCGCGGTGGCGGTGGCCGTCGTTGGTGTGGCGATTTCCATCCGCGTCTACGGATCGATCACCGTTCGGGATACGGTTGGAACGCTGATCTGCATCCCACTCGCTGCGTACCTCGTGCATCTGTGGATCGTGTACGCACGCGACCGCTACCCCGACGAGTAGGCGGCTGGCGCAGCGCCCCCTCTATATAGGCGCGCGGGACATCCCGTTTGACACGAGGTCGCGGGATTCGGCCGAAGTCTTGCGGTTCTCCAGTCGGGCGACCATCGGCAGGCTGACGGTCTTTGATTGCTCCCCTCGCTTCCGCCTGAAAGACCCCTTCGCCCGAGGGCTCCGCTCTGGTAAACTCACCTAAGCTGTACGAGGATGTGCGGACAACCCGCTCCCGGGGAAGGAACCGTGGAAGGCGAACCATGAAGGATGCACCGGCAACATGTCGCATGGGTATTGCAGTGGTGATTGCGCTGTGGTGTTGTGCCGCGTCGGGCGCAACAGCCCCCCCAGCCCGTCGACTCGACTCACCGATCATCTTCGCCCAGCTCCCCCCCCACCGAACGGATGTAGGCCGGTCGATCTCCTCCGAAGCCATGCTGCGCGACGCCTACGGCGAGGGCGGGAGAATCGTACGGCTCGATCCTGACGGCGAGGTGATCGTGCTGACCGAAGACTTCGCCTCGGCATGCGAGTTTGACGTGTCGTTCGATGGCACGCGCATTCTCTTCGCCGCCCAACGCCGACCGCAGGACGCGTGGAACGTGTGGGAGATGCGGGCCGACGGAACAGACGCCCGCCGGATCACCCGCGACTTGGGTAACTGTCGCAGCCCCGCCTACCAGGCGACGCTGTACACCATTGTCTCGACCGAGCCGTGGTTCCAGATCATGTTCGTCAGCGACGCCGCCGGCGCCCTGAACGATCGCGGAACCATGCGCAGTACCAGCTTGTATAGCTGCAGACTCGACGGAAGCGGCGTACGCCGACTCACCATGAACCTCAGCGCCGACCTGGATCCGTTCCTGATGAGCGACGGGCGGGTGCTGTTGGCGAGTAGGCAGCGCATGGACCTGCGCCGAGGACATGAAGGACGGATCGCCCTCTTCGGGATCAACACCGACGGAGCTGACTACGCTCTGTATTGCGGCGACCAGGGAAGACGCATCAAGCACATGCCCTGCGAGACCACCGGCGGTCTGGTGGTGTTCGTCGAAGCCGACCGAGTGGGCTGGGACGGCGCGGGCCAACTGGCTGGCGTCACGCTCCGGCGACCGTTCTACTCGTATCGACCTATCACCG
>JAAEQG010000600.1 GCA_024231775.1 bacterium | reverse complement strand
TTCGACACCCGCAAATCGCGCGTCAGTGCGTCGGCGATCATCAGCCCCAACGTGCGCATCGAGACGACCGAGGCCACCCCCGCCGCGATGCAGAACAGCACGAACAGCGTGCGCTGCCGGTCCCGGTTCAGGTGGATGATGGCGTGGTGGATAAAGAACAGCAGCCGTTTCATTTTTCGACGATCACTCCGTCCACCATCTTGAGCGTGCGCTCCGTCTGCTCCGCCACCTGTGGGTCGTGGGTGACGACGATGACGGTGGCGTTAAAATCGGCGCCGAGTTGCCGGATGGTCTCCATCACCAGCGCGCCTGCTTCGGTGTTCAGATTGCCCGTGGGCTCGTCGGCCAAAAGGAGCGGCGGGCCATTCGCCAGCGCCCGCGCAATCGCCACCCGCTGCTGCTCCCCGCCGGATAGCTGGTCAGGCTTGTGATTCTTGCGGTCGCCTAGGCCCACCAGACCGAGCAGTTCGTCGATGCGCGATTCATAACCCCCGATGCGTTTGCCATCAATCAACAGCGGCAGAGCGACGTTT
>JAAEQG010000599.1 GCA_024231775.1 bacterium | reverse complement strand
TCCGCCGCCGCAACCGCCGGAGAATCAACCATTCAAGCGGCAGCATCCCCACGTCATAGACAGAAGAAATCCCGTCGAACACACTCATCCAACTAGCCGATCAATCCCCGCAATACGGCCAGGTTCTCCCTGTCCTCGTCGAGCTCTTTGCCCTTGGGCGTCTCCAACAGGCCCGGCAGCCCTGCCAGACGCGGATCATTCAGCAGATGGCGGAACCCCTCCAGGCCAATGCGCCCCTGCCCGATGTGCTCGTGCCGGTCCTTGCGGCTTCCCAGGTCGCCCTTGCTATCGTTCAAGTGAAACGCCTCGATCCGCTCCAACCCGACGACGCGATCAAATTCCTCCATCGTGGCAGCGTAACCCTCCGGCGTGCGCAACTCGTAACCGGCGGCGAATGCGTGGCAAGTGTCGAGACAGATCCCCAGCCGCTTTCCCTCCGGCGCGTGCTCCATCAGCCAGGCCAGGTGCTCGAACCTGTAGCCCAACCCGCTGCCCTGACCGGCCGTATTCTCCAACAGAACCCGGACCCCAAAATCCGGCGTGGCGGCGTGAACCTCTCCCAACGCCCACGCAACCCGCTCCTGCCCCGCTTCTTCCCCCGTGCCCACGTGCG
>JAAEQG010000598.1 GCA_024231775.1 bacterium | reverse complement strand
GCGAAAGTAGTGATCCCGTTGATTGGGGGATTGTCCGGGAAATCCGGGCTTCCGTTGTCAGCCCTCGGTTCACTACTTCTGCGAGGCTCGATAATCATGACGAAATTGGTGATTGGCTGCGGTTATCTAGGACATCGTGTAGCCCGGAAGTGGCTTCAGCAAGGCGAGTCGGTAGTCGTCGTCACGCGGAGCGATGAGCGGGCTGAGGCACTGCGGGTAGAGGGCTTTCAGCCCGTTGTCGCCGATGTCAGCGATCCCGAGTCGCTGAAGTGTCTGCCCGAGGCGCGGACCGTGCTCCATTCCGTGGGATACGATCGCCGCGCGGCCGCGTCACGCAGGGCTGTGGTGGTCGACGGTCTGCGGAACGTGCTTGACTCCCTGTCGCAGGTGGTGGATCGATTGGTCTTCATCAGTTCGACAGGAGTCATGGGGTGTCATCGCGGAAGCTGGGTCGATGAAACGGCTTTCTGCGAGCCCCAACGGGAGGCGGGCCGTTGCGGTTTGGAGGCGGAGAAGCTTCTCCAGGCTCACAGGTTGGGACGCCGCACTGTGATCTTGCGTTTGGCGGGGCTCTACGGTAGTGGGCGACTGCCCAAGCTGGCCGACCTGCGGGCCGGGCACCCTCTTGCCGCGCCGGACGGGGCTCATCTCAACCTGATCCACGTTGAGGACGCCGCAGAGGCGGTTCTGGCAGTCGAAAGGATGGCAACTCCCCCGGATCTCTACCTGGTGTCAGACGGCTGTCCTACGGGCCATCGTGCGTTCTATTCTGAAATGGCGCGTCAATTGGGGCTCCCTTCTCCCATCTTCACTGACCCCGTCCCCGGATCGCGCGGCGCCGCGGCCGCGTTAGGGAATAAGCGTGTCGACAACGGGCGGATGCTCGGGGAGCTCCAAGTCGAGCTCCAGTTTCCAAGCTTTCGGGAGGGGCTCGCAGCCATCTGCTCCGAGTTGCGTGACTCTGGTGAGACTGGGTGAGGTTTGCGGGGCCCGGTCGTACGGAATGTGCGGTGTGTGCCGGATATTCCCTCAATACGGCCTGCGAGCGGTGCCGATGTTTTGTCTAGAGAGCGGTTCTGGGCCCCATCCCGCGTCGACCGGGCTAGATCGCCAACGACCTGAATGAGAACAGAGAACTGCACCTTCGGGTGGAGGGGGAAAATCGATGATTCGCCGAACCGTACTCGTGTTGATTTTTGTCGCGGCTGCTTGGCTAGTGATGAGTGATTCCCAGGCCCAGGCGCAGCAGGCCTACGGGCGTCAATGGGGACGGACTTACAGTACCCAGGATTGGAATCGCTTCTACCACTATCCGTACGTCTACTATCCCCAGAATTTCTGGAGTACAGACTACTACCGCAGTAGCGAAGATCTCTACAAGCGATATCCGCCGGAAATGCAGATCCCGGTCTACAACAAGGCTTGGCACAACTACTATCCACAGGCTCGGAAGTACCATTCCGGCCACCACTTCATCCTGGACGTGTTCTAGATCACGGACAGTTGATGGGGCGACATAGAATGCCCCGAACGGACCGGGCTCGGGGGGGCCGGATCGTTCGGGGCGCCTTTATGCGCCCAGGTAGGTCACCGCTCGCCGAGCGGGACCTAACCTACTCCATCTGCACATAGTGCCTATTGAGAAACATCCACAACCTGTTTCTTGTCCGCCTGCCCCAGGCGGCTGATGAAATCGTAGAGCACGTCGACGGCCAATTCCAACTGCTCAACGGAAATCCACTCGTCCTTCGTGTGCGCTTGCTCGATCGAGCCGGGGCCGAAGACGACCGTGGGAATCCCGAGGCGTGCGATGTAGGGTGCGTCGGTTGCGTACGGCACGCCCACGGAAGCCGATTGGCCGGTGACAGCACGGATCGATTCGCCGAGCTGCTGGGCAAGGGGCCCGTTGTCAGCGTCGGACAGCGGCTCGGCCGTCATGAAGGGCGCTTCCAATTCGAAGCTCTCTGAACCGACGGTCCTTCCGAGATATTCCAGCAGATGTTGCTGCGCCTGTTCGGGAGTCTCCTCCGGCATGAGACGGCGATCGATCTCGACCGTGCAGCGGTCCGGAACCGTATTGACACTGAGTCCTCCGCGTATGACTCCGACACTCAAGGTAGCGGAACCACACAGGGGATGGCTGCCGAGTTCGGGGAGGACCTCTCGTTGATAGTGGCTCAAGGCGTCCAGGATCGTTGCCATTTGGTAGATGGCGTTGGAGCCTTTCTCCGGCGTCGCACTGTGCGCGGCCTTTCCGCGTGTGTGCAGACGCCAGCGCACCGCGCCTTTGTGGGCCACGACCGTTTGGAGCAGGGTTGGCTCTGCCACGATGGCCACCGTAGGTTTGGCGGGCACGAGGGCGTTCTCGGCACCGCTCAGTAGACCACGCATTGCTTCGACGCCGCTGAATCCGTGCTCCTCGTTGACGCTGCAGGCCAGATAGACCGTCGGGCATCTCGTGGGGCGCTGGCTTCGCAGCCGAGCCAGTACCGCCAGCATGGCAGCCATCCCGCCCTTCACGTCGCAAGAGCCGCGACCGTATATCCGCCCGTCTTTTTCCTCGGGGTCCCACGGATCGATCGTCATGCCGTCTACTGGGACCGTGTCTTGGTGGGCCTCCAGGAGAAGGGTGGGGCCGCCTTTCTCGATTGCCTCGTCTCCGTCGAATCGGGCGACGATATTGGCCCTGTCCGGATGAACCGACTGGCGGAGATGGGGAAGCCCGAGTCGCTGGAAGATTGCCGCCAAATGGTCCGTCAGCGCCATCTCTCCGAAACCCTCGCCCGGATC
>JAAEQG010000597.1 GCA_024231775.1 bacterium | reverse complement strand
GAAGAGATCGACGCCGTCTACTTCGAAGAACCGTGCCCCTTCGATCATCTGGAAGACACGAAGATCGTGACCGACACGCTGACCATCCCGGTGGCGGGCGGCGAGCAGGAATTCAGCCAGCGGCGCTTCCGCTGGATGATCGCCAACCGAGGCGTCGATATCGTCCAGCCCGATTTGCAGTACTACGGCGGGCTGATCCGTTCGACCCGTGTCGCCCGCATGGCCGGGCTGGCCGGCATGCCGACGACCGTCCACATATCGGGCGGTTTCGGCTTCATCTACATGCTCCACTTCGCGTCGTTCACGCCCGACATCGGTCTCTACCAGGAGTACAAGCGAAACATCGAGCGCTACCGCGACTGGTTTGAGCCGGCCCTTTCGATCGACGACGGCAATCTGCGAGTCCCCGAAGGGCCGGGCGTGGGGATACGTGACGTGGCGGGCGTGCTCGAAGGTGCGGTGGAAGCGGGGTAGGGTGCGTCTTGACGCACCAAGATTGTCCTTGCATCCTCCATCGGTACCTCAAAACGCATCCTAGGGACGCCGGATTAGAACTCCGTCAAACCGACCGGGATGGCGCCAGAGCGAGGTTATCCATCGGTGCGTCAAGACGCACCCTACCTCTTTGCGTCGTCCTTCTAACGCCTCCCGGTCGTGTCGCCGTGGTGACAGTGCGCGTGGAGGGGCTCTGGCGATTACACCCGGGGGCGGACCTCGCGGGCTGGTGTGGATCAACTGGACATAGCAGACCGGGTCTGCGTGAGGGCAGCGATTGGAGCGGGGGGCCGTTTGGTGCGGACAGCGCCGTCCCATGCCCAGCCGGCGAACCTCCCTCTTGCGAAGGAGGTTACGAACCATGGGGCAGGCGCTCGCACCGCCTCGTTTCAGCCGGTCCCGCAAGGTGAGTCCACTTTTCCGCGATCTTCGAGGCGTTGGGGGGATCTGAGTTTGGGTGGCATGTCTTGCCGTCGGTTTCCATGAAATCTCGATCCAGTACAACATGGTGTGGGTCTTCCTCAATCAGGTGGATGCGGCGAGTTGGAGGGGTGTCTGTCCTCGCTCGCGTTCCGGGTTGGTGTGTCTTGGCCCGCGTTTTCGATCGTTGCGGGCTTCGAAAGAGGACGGACGAGGGACCGGGAGGATCTCGCCGATCCCTGTTGTTTTCGGGAAAATCGCGAAAACGGCGGCCAGACCGGCGAGATTCAAGCGAATAGCTGTCGATCCCTTAAGGAGAGTCGCCGTCGCGCCTGACGTTGATTTGCCCCACGAAAAGGCCTGACAGCCCGTTGAAAAAGGCAGAGATCGCGTAGCAGGTGGGTACGGGGCGCCGCACGGTTCCCGAATCGCCGGGCGATATT
>JAAEQG010000596.1 GCA_024231775.1 bacterium | reverse complement strand
GGTTCGGGTTGCGTGGGATGGTGCAGATGTAACGATCCAGGGCCACGACCTGCTCGGGGTTGAATGGATCGATGCGGGTGAAAAAAACCGCCAGACGCGGGCCGCACTGTCGCCTCAGGGAGGGATTTTTGCCGGTCCACTTGAAGGGAGCGGTGTCCAGCACCCCCCGCAGGGTGCGGTTGTCCACGGGATTGACGCCCAGGCCGTCCGGCTCGATGTCATAGGTCAGCCCGTCGATGCCGCCGTCCGGATGGCAGGAGTGGCAGGAGTACTGCCGGCCATAGGTGATGGCGGCGCTGTGAAACACGCGCTCGCCCTTCCGCTCCAGGGTGATCTCTTTCGGCCCGCCCAGATCGATGACGTCCACCCGCTCCTGTCGGGCCGCGTCGATCACCGAGACCGTGTCGTCCAGGGCGTCGGCCACGTACACGAAGCGGCTGTCCCGCGACGCGATGAGCCCCCTGGGGCCCACGCCCACGTCGATTCGTTTGAGAACATAGTCGAAGGACGCGCCCATGTGGTTGGGCAGCACCTCGGC
>JAAEQG010000595.1 GCA_024231775.1 bacterium | reverse complement strand
TTGTGGAAGTACTCGTAGCACTTGCGCCCATCGACCGGCCCGAACTCCCGCTCGATGACCGGATTGACGTACTCGATGTCCCACTGTTGACTGACGATATAGACGCCGTCGGGAATGGCGTCGAGGATGCTCATCATGCGAGCGCGCTCGAGTCTTCGCGCCTCTTCTGCCTGCTTGTGCTCGGTGACGTCCTGGGCAATCCCCGCGACGCGGCAGATTTGACCGCTCGAATCGAGAATCGGGAACCCTCGATCGCGGATCCAGCGCATGGAACCGTCCGGGCGCACGATCCGATACTCCTCGTCATACGAACCTCCCTCACCCAGTTGCACGAAGCTCTCCCAGGCGCGCTCGCCATCCTCGGGATGAATCGCATCGGCCCAATTCTGAGCGTCGGCGTAAAGGTCCCGAAGCGAGCGGTCCCAGATCCTTTCATAAGCTCGGCTGGCGAACAACGTCCGGTGACTCTCCCAGTCCGTTATCCAGAACACGTCTTCAATCGTTTCGGCGATTTGCCTCAGGCGCTCTTCGCTCTCCCGCAGCGCCTCCTCGGCCCGCTTGCGCTCGGTGATGTCCTCCCCAGAACCCAGAGTCCCTACGATTCTGCCCGCTGCGTTCCGCAACATCGTGTTGTGCCACGCAATCAGTCTCTCCTGGCCATCCTTGGTCACCACGGGGTTCTCGAAGTACTCGGCCGGTGCGACCTCGCCGGCTATGAGCTGGGCGAAGACGTCCTTGACGGTCTGCTTATCTCTCTCCGGTAAAAAGGTCTCAAACCAGTTGGCGCCGATGATTTCGCCCTCCGATAGTCCGAGGATCTCGCAGCCCTTGCGGTTGATCAGCGTGACCCGCTGATGCTCGTCGATGGCCACAAACATCACGCCCGCTACGTCCAGATAGTTCTGCGCTCGGTCGCGCTCCCCGCGCAGTTCCTCTTCGGCACGTTTGCGCTCGGTAATGTCATACACTGTGCCGAATACCAGCGGCGAGTTTCCCTCGCGGTGGTGTATCACGCCGACGGTGCGAACGTCTATGATGCCGCCATCCCGGCGGATGAGCCGGTACTCGTTAGGCGTAAGCTGGTCGGCGCCGGTTGCGACACATTCGTTCAGCCACTGAGTGACGCGCTCCAGATCATCGGGATGATGGATGTCGGCGTTTACTCTCTCAAAATCGAGTTTCTCTGACTGGTCATACTGCAATAGGTCAAACATCGCGTCAGACCAGGTTACCGCGCCCGTTCCAGTGTCCCAGGTGAAATCACCCATCCTTGCGATGCGCTGTGCCGCAATCAGCCTCTCTTTGCTCTCCTGCAACGCCTCCTCGGCCCACTTGCGTTCGGTGATGTCCACCCACTGACATACGACGTTGGTCAGTTCGCCCTCGGCGTTCAGTATCGGGAACATGGATACGTCGATGTGCAGATCGTGCCCGCCTTCGAAAGTGACATCTCCAGCCTCCGCGGCCGTCCATAGAATGCTGAAACGTGCGGGCTCGTGCTTCTCAAAGACGGCCTTGACCATGGGCATGACGCCCTGAATCTGCAGGTTTGTGTCCTCGAGCACATTGTACTTGCCTGCGATGTGTTCGTTCGTCAGATTCAGAGTTTTGCGCAGAGCATGGTTCGTCCTTATGACCGTACCCGCTCGGTCGGAAACCCACATGGCGAACGGACTCATGTCGACCACTGTGTCGAGAAACGACGTGGTCGAAGCGAGCGTCTCCTCCGCCCGCTTGCGCTCGGTGATGTCGACCACGGCGCCGGTCATGTAGATCATTTCACCATTCTGACTGTAGTGTCCCTTTCCCTGGTCACGCAGCCAGCGCGTCTCGCCTCCGGGACGGACGATGCGGAACTCCGTCGCGTAAGGCGAGCGCCGTTCGACGGCCACGCGAAGCGCATCCTCGACTGCCGACCGGTCTTCGTGATGAATGCGGCCAAAGAAGTCCTCGACCGGCCGGGTCGATTCCGCAGTCTCAAGCCCCAGGATACGATTGAAGCTTGCATCCCGAGTGTCTCGGTCGGCCAGCGGGTCCCAGCGCCAGGTTCCCACGTCCGCAGCGGACAAAGCCATTTGCAGCCGTTCTCCACTCTCGGCGAGGCGACGCACCAGCGGCGCTCCGATGCGCACGAAGAGCGTAGCTCCGGCGAGTACGATCACCAGCCCAATGCCGCCCGTGATAAGCCCGGCCCGCACGAACGGGGCCCGGACCTCAGCGACGTCGATCTTGGCCACGATGCCCCAGTCCAGGTCTGCCACTGGTTCATGCGCTGCCAGCACCTGAATACCGCGGTAGTCAAGCCCGACGACAACACCGGACAGGCCGGACAGTGCCCGCCGCATCGGTTCCGCAAGCTCGGCGTCGAAGCGAACCGGCGCTGGCTGGGACAGATCAGAGTGCCGGTGACGCAACAGGAAGACCATGTTCTGTCCCTCCCGGCGAGCGAGGGTGAACTCGCCAGTCTGGCTGAACCCGCGGTAGTTGTCATGCGCGTTTACGATGATGGCTAGGGCGTTCTCGGAACTGTGATCATGATCTGGATAGCGCGCCGCATCGGCCTGCTCCCACCGGTTAATGGCTTCGAGCAGGCGCGCCTGGCTCTGCGCCGCGACGACCAACCGGGTCCGCTCCTCAATCAAGGTCGTGCGGTACAAGAGGTGGATCGCGACGCCCGCAACGGCGATGGACACCATGGCCATGACCAGAATAAGCCGAACCACCACTCCAAGCCTGTGCATGTTTGGCCTCCCTCATGGTTTTGGCCCGCGCCCATGCTGCGAAAGCGCCTGCGCTGCTGGTGAACTAGCCGCAGTCCACGCCCGGCGTGACAGGCGGCAGACTGGGGGCGGCGTCAACCGCACGGTGCCCGCGTTTCGCAAACAGTAATGATCCCTCCAGGATACCCCACGAAGGGCAGGGACGGAAGATGCTTCAGGAGCTGCGCCGGCCCTTGACGGCGGACGTGCTACGCAGCTATCTTGGATGGTCCGGACGGCAGAGTCCGGCGTGGCTCCCCTTTTTTGGCTTCCGGCTGACGCCCTGGTCTCCCGATTCATCTCTGGAGTGTCCAAGATGCTGCGGCATACGGCGGTTCTTGTTGCTGGTGCGAGCGTGTGGTTGTCCTGCTTGGCGTGCGACCATGGAAAGAAGCATGGCGAGATGGTCCCCGGGGTTGAGGATCCCCTGGTCAACTCCAAAGCGTTCCGGGACACGGTGTCTCAAGTCGCCTGGGTCGAGGGTTTGCGCAAGATGCGGGTTCGGGGGTATGGGCTGGTCGTGGGCCTGGGCACGCGCGGTTCCAGCGAGTGTCCGCGCACGGTACGCGGGCGCATGCTCCAGGAAATGTACAAGATGGCGGTGTTTACTCGGGCGGGCCGCGAGGCTCTGTCGGTGACTCCGGAGCAGATCATCGACGACCGGGATACCGCAGTGGTCGTGGTCGAGGGCGAGATCCCCGCCGCCGCGTCCCCCGGAGATTGCTTCGATCTGCACGTCCGAGCTCTGGCGGGAACGCAGACCACGTCGCTGGAGGGTGGGCGGCTGTATTCGTGCAATCTGCGCGTTCATCGCGACACCACGGCTGGGAGCATCGCCGGGCAGGTGCTCGCGACGGGTTCAGGCCCGGTGTTCGTAAACCCGTGGGCGAAATCCGCCACCGCGGCGACCCGGGTTGATCCGCGCATCGGCAGCGTCCTGGGCGGGGGAGTGGTCGTGGAAGCACGTCGGCTTCGCCTGGTGCTGGAACACCCGTCCTACCGCCGTGCGGTCCAGGTAGCGAACTGCATCAACAATCGCTTCACCGCCCGGGACAAGGTGGCGGATGGACGGACTCCGGCCCACGTGAAGCTGCGCGTTCCCGCGGTGTACGCGGACAATCCGAAGCACTTCCTGGATGTAGCTCGCCACCTTTACCTTCCATCAACTTCGCCGGGTTTCATAGATCGGCGCGCCTCGGAGTTGGCGGAGGAGTTGCTCGATCCCGCTGCGCCTCACCTGGACATTGCCCTGGCATTCGAGGGCATCGGGCGATCGACCGAAGGGTTGCTGCGGAATCTGTACGCCGACTCTCGGGCTCATGTCAGCTTCTACTCAGGCTTGGCTGGGGTGCGTTTGGGCGACTCGATGGCGGTGGAACCGCTGGCGGCGCACGCGCGTAATCCACGTAGCGACTACCGGATGGCCGCGGTCCGGGCCTTGGCTGATGCGGTGGACGTCTACCGTGCTTCCGCGACGCTGCGGGCTATGCTGGACGATCCGGACCCGCGCATTCGAGTGATGGCCTACGACGGGCTGCGCGAGCGCGGTGACCCTTGCGTGGTCTCGACGGTGATCGGAGGCGACAACTTCTTCCTGGACAGGGTCCAGAGCGGCGGACGAAACCTGATCTATGTCCGGCGGAGCGGCGAACGCAGGATCGCCGTGTTCGGCGAGCGGGTGGCTTGTGTCCCGCCGCTGTTTTTCGTTGACGATGAGGGCATGCTCACGATGAGTGCGAACGCGGGAGACGAGAAGGTTGATCTGTTGCGCCGCACCCAGTTTTCCGAGCGTACCTCCCCGCCTATCCCCGCACCGCTGAGAGTGGCAGAGCTGATTCCCTGGTTGGGCGATGAGCCGGTCATGGACGGCGAGGAGGTGGTGCGCGGATTGAACGTGCCCTACTCACTGGTCGTGAAAGCTGTGGCTGACCTTTGCCGCGCAGATGCCATCAACGCCGACTTCTTGCTCGAACAGACCACCATTCCGGAGCTGTTCGGTCCGATGCCCAAGTCCGGTCGCGGAGAGTCGGACTTGTAGAGGGGGGAACGAATCGAGCGGTGGGCATTGAACGCAAGAGCGAGGAAACGAGTCCATCGACCTACGGAGAAACTTCGATGCACGGGTACGAGCGCATGGGAGGGAACGCGGGGAAGTCTGTGATGGCAGGTCTTGTGGGCGGCGTCCTCGTCCTGTTCATGCCGCTGGGCTGCACACAACGGGCGGTTTACGAGATTGACTTCACGTCGGCGTACGATTTCGAGTGGGACGGGAAGCTCAGAATCACGAAGGTGTCGTCGCATCGACTTGGGCCTTTGCTGACCCTGGAGGAGGAATGGAGGGTCGAGCATGTGGAACTTTTGGGGCGTGACGGGCGCGTGGCCCAGGTCGACCCCAAGGGCTATCGGGAGGTGCCCTTAGCCGGGCTGGGCCTCGGCACCTCCGGCGTCGTGCAGGTGTTCGGCACATGTGAGATCTTTCGATCGTACTACTGCCCCACGAGAGAAGCGGATCGCGAGGCGTTGCGGGGTACGGAAGAACGCAAACGTGCGGAGGAACCCGCCACGACTTCACCGGCTACGCAACCGGGTGGGCGTCTGAGATCCCCCCCGCAGGAGTTGTACCCTTACGTGGATAACGCCGAGCAACTCGACGTTCGCGACTGGTGGGCCGTTGCGCTGCAGGAATCCGAATACGTTGCAGTGGATTTTCTGATTCCGGGGCAAGACCTGCGCATCATCGTCCAAGGCGATCCGCGCCATTCCGGCCCCGATATCATTGAGGTCAGAACCCGCGACGGCCGGCTGATTGAACGCTATGAGGAAACGCAGATCGAGGTGAAGGAGCTTACAGCCCCGGCGGATTAACCGTGTCACTGTGCCGAACAGGGGCGAGCGCGGCAGGTGGCTCGAACGGTGGCGGGTTGGCGAGATTTCCCATGAGCGATGGCGCCTCGGACATCCCCACTCCCGTTCTGAGCAGGCGCGGCGCGCCCAGACGCTACTGGGCGCTGATTCCAGTTCTGCTGGCGTTGGTTATGGCGGCTCCGACGATTCACGGGGGGTTCCTGAGCGGCGACGACATCCAGCTGGTCCGCGACCACGTGTTGGTCAACCGTTTCTCCGTAGGCCACTTCATCAAATTGTTCTCGATCCCCCACCGCGATCTCTATCAGCCGATCCCGCTGGCGACGTTTGCGCTGGACTTCGCGGTCATGCGGGCGCTAGGCCTGACTCCCAGTGCGACCGGTCCCGGCGCCGGGGCGTGGATACCTCATCTCACCAACATTCTGGTGCATGCGCTCAACGCCTTCCTGGTTTGGTGGTTGATCCGCGAGGTGACCGGCACGGCGTGGCTGGCGCTGGCGGTCGGTTCTCTCTTTGCGATACACCCGCTGCACGTTGAGTGCGTGGCTTGGCTCAACGGGCGCATGATGATGTTGTCCACCACCTTCACCGTGGCTGCGCTGATTTCAGCCCACCGTGCGTTTGAGCGACCGAGCCCGGGGCAGATAGTGTTGACCGTGCTGCTGGCCATCCTGGCGATGATGAGCAAGGTGAGCGTCGGTCTGCCAGTGCTGATGTTGCTGATTCCCTTCCTCCGTCGTCAGCGCCCGGGCCTGCGCTGGTGGGGGTTGTTCGTGCTGATCGGCGTCGTGACCGCAGTCTTCGTGGTACTCAACTTCCGCTTTTCGGGAGGTCGGCTCGACGTCGCCGGCGACGCTTTGGAGGGTTCGCGCTTCGCCCGCGCGGTGATCGCCCTGGGCTGGTACGTCAGCCACTACTTTGTCCCCGCCGGTCTGGCCCCCTGGCATCCGACGGAGAAGCTGGTCACCTTCTCCCATCCCCAGTTCCTATCAGCGGCAGCGACGATGATGGGCCTGCTGGTCACTGCCGCATTGTTGCTGCGCTACTCGCGAACCGGAGCGGCGGGGCTCATCTGGTTCCTGGTCACGATCGCGGTGATCGTTCCGCTGGTGACGATGCGAAACGTCTTCGTGGCGGAGCGCTATGCGTATCTTCCGACCATTGGCTTGCACTGGACCGCGGCGGCAGGCTGTGCGTACGTCCTCGGCGCTGGGCGGCGGGGGCGCGGGGCGCCGGTCCCCGAATCCGTGCCCCCCACGCGGGAGCGACGTGGCACTCACCCGCGGGTGGCTTGGCTTCTCGTCGGAACGGTCTGCGTGGTTGCTTCGACGGTCCTGGTCGGGATTGCGTGGAAGACGTCGGGTTACTACCGCGACGACGTCGCGCGCTGCCGGCGAACCGTGGAACTCTATTCCGACCATCCGGGGTTCGGGATGCGTCTGGCTTGGGCGCACTTTCAGGCTGGTGAGTATGCCGAAGCGGTGGAAGCGGCGGAGCGAGAACTCGACCGCTACCCTGAGCAGTCCGTGTGCGAGGTGCGACAGGTGCAGGGGATGGTCCTGTTGCGGACCGGGCTTGTCGATCAGGCGCTGGTCAGGCTTGCGGACGCAGTAGCGTTAGACCCGGATGATGGCATGGCTCACTCGCGATTGGCTGCGGCGCTGAGGGAGGCGGGGCAGGCTGAAGACGCGATCGTACACTACCTTCGGGCTTTGGAGATCATGCCCGGGCGCGACCCGGTGAGCATCGCTCTGGGCCAGACATATCATGGGCTCGGTCGTGTAGACGAGGCTGCTGAGGTGTTTGAACAGGTGCTGGAGGGCAACCCGTACAATCCTCTGGCTACGACAGTCCTGGCGGAACTCGAACTTGCCCGTGGGGACGTTGCGGTCGCTGCTGAGCGCTTGGAGCGTTTGCTGGCGTGGATGCCCGAGAACGCCGTCGCCCACGCCAATCTGGGCGTGTGTTACGTTCGTCTCGGGCGCCTCGACGACGCCCAGCGTGCGTACCGCGCGGCGTTGGCCCTGGAGCCCACCAGCGTTCCGCCTCGCGTGGGACTGGCGTCGCTCCTGGCCCAAGCCGATCTTGCGGAGGAAGCTGATCGGCAGTTTCGGATGGCTGTTGAGTACAGCGGGTACGTCGATACCGACGTGTTGCTGGCCTACAGCGACTTCCTGATCTCGCGTGATGACTTCCGGGCCGCCGCGGCGCTGTGGAGCAACGGTCTGGAGCGGAATCCCGATGACCCTGTCCAGGCGTCCTGGTACGCCTGGGTGAGTGTGCTGGCGGAGCAATGGGAACTCGCCCGCCGATTCACCGCGAATCTAACCGGGTCGCCGGCGCTTTCCCCCACAGACTCGCTGCCGATCGCAGCCGTTCTGACCAGTATCATGCTCGATATGCACAGTAACCGGCCCGAGCGCGCCGTCGCCACCGCAGCCGATCTTTGTGCAGACCGTTCGGAGAAGGCGCGGGATGCGCAAAGCCGCCTCCAACGGGCGCTGAAAGGTTACTCCGCACGCCATCCGCGAAGTCCCTGGCCCTGCCTGCTGATGATCCTCCTCTTCGACGCCGAAGACAGGCCCGACGCCGCCCGGGTCGCTCTGCAAGCTTTTGAGGAGCTCAACACCGATCCGGAATGGACCGCCCGGGCTCGGGGGCTGGTGTCCTCCCCGACGGCGCCCCCCGCCGCCCTGCCGTAATCGCGGCGGCGGATTGGTCTCGAAGGAAAGCGGCTGCATCCCATTACAAACTCAGACGGTGATTCAACTTGCCGCAACTCCGAGGCGCGATTAGAATTATCCTAGAGGCGTTGACTGTCGGTACTGGGCAAACGCTCGTTTCCAATGAGGCAGGGAGATGAATCACGGCTGGGTAACTGCGGCGATTGGAGTGCTGGTGGTCAGCGTGTGCGCCCTGGGGACCTTCGGGGATCCCCAGGCGTCGTCTGAACCCGCTTCCAGCAACGGGTCGGCGTCGCCGATACCGGCGCCGGCGGTGAAGGGCGTGCTGGTTCCCATCGACGGCGCAATCAGCGACGTTACGACCGAGAGCCTCAAGCGGCGCATCGAGAAGGCCCTTAGTGACGGCGCTGAGGTGATCGTGCTCAAGCTGGACACCCCCGGGGGACAGGTCAGCAGCGCCCTGGACATCTGCTCGTACCTCAAGAACCTGACCCAGGCCAAGACCGTGGCTTGGGTGCGGGACGATGCATACTCCGCGGGTTCGATGATCGCCGTCGCCTGTGACGAGATCGTCATGTCGCGTTCGTCCACCCTGGGCGACTCCGGCGTGATCCTGGGATCACCAATGGGGGCTGAGGCGGTCCCCGAAGAGTTGAAGGCCAAGGCGGAAAGCCCGGTGCTGGAGCAGTTTCGCGATTCGGCGCGGTTGCGCGGGTACGATCGGCTGCTGTGCGAGTCGATGGTGCGGTCCACCATGGAGGTATGGTGGATCGAGAACCAGGCGACCGGGGAACGAGAGTTCGTTGATCGGCTGACCAAGCGCGCCCGGATCGACGATTCCGACCCTGCGAATCGCGGGGTGCTGGAGAAGCTGGCTTCGTTGGGCAAGACCGATGAGTCGACCTGGAAGCTGGTCGAGACCTACGTTGACCCCGTAACTCAGACTGAGGTGAAGGTCGAGCAACCGGTGGTATCCTCCACTGAACTGCTGACCATGTCCCAAAGCCGAGCCCACGCCTTCGGATTCGCCAAGGCGATCGTAACGACCGCGGCGGAGTTGCAGGCGCGTTACTCGCTCAGTGCGCTTCCGGCGGCGATCGAGGCGAGCTGGTCGGAGAAGTTCGTCGGGTGGCTTACCTCGATGCCGGTGCGTGGTTTCTTGTTGATCCTGGTTTTCCTGGGCGTTTATGTCGAGTTCAACACCCCGGGAGTCGGTGTTCCGGGCCTGGCGGCGCTGGTCTGTTTGGCGATCTTCCTGGGGGCGCCGTACTTGACCGGTCTGGCCAACGTATGGGAGGTGGCGCTGGTCCTCATCGGGATCGGGCTTATCGTGGCGGAGATCTTCGTCATTCCCGGATTCGGTGTCGCGGGGATCAGCGGACTTGTGCTGATCATCATCGGTTTGCTGGCGACGTTCATGCCGGAAGAACCGGGGCGTTCTTTTCCGATCTACTGGCCTCAGTGGGAGGTTGGCTTGGCGGGGCTGAAGACCGGCGTAGTCACCTTGGGTGGTTCGATGGTGATGTCCCTGGTGGGCATGGTCCTGCTGAGTCGCTATCTGCCGCAGATGCCGTACTTTCGAGGGATCGTTCCGGAGAACCCCACTCCATCGGGGGTGATTCCGGAGGATCCGTATCGGGGTTTGGCCCGGGTGGGCGACGTGGGCACGTGCGAGAGCGCCCTGCGCCCGGCGGGGAAAGCCCGGTTCGGATCCATGCTGGTCGACGTGGTCAGCGAGGGTGAGTTCCTCGACGACGGGGCAGAGGTGGAGGTCGTGGAGCGGTACGGAAACCGCGTAGTAGTTCGCCGTGCCGAGTCGTAAGTCTGCCCCTGAAGCGCAGCCTGCAGAAGCACTGTTCCCGGTCCGGTCAAGGTAGGTGGTAGATTCGTTATGAGCGTCGTTGGACTCATTGTGGTGCTCTACCTGGTTGCGGTGCTGCTCTTGGTGGCGGAGATCTTCATCCCGTCCCACGGGGTCTTGACGGTGGCCGGTTTGAGTTTCCTGGTCACGGCGATCGTCAAGACTTTTCAGGTCAGCTCGAACGCCGGGGTGGTGGCTACGTTGGCGTGCATGGTGTTGCTGCCCACCGCCGCGGTGATTGCGGTGAAGGTGTGGCCTTATACCCCGGTTGGTCGGCTGATCTCACCGGACAATCCGGTCGCCAGCGCCCGCGACGTGGGGGTGGATGTTAACGCTATGCAAGCCATGGTGGGCCGCCAGGGGACTAGCGCGTCTCCGTTACGCCCGTCGGGCATTTGCGACTTCGACGGCCACCGATTCCCCTGTGTGTCGGAGATGGGTATGATCGAGCGCGGCGTAACCATTAGAGTTGTGGGCGTGAAGGGCAGTAACCTGGCGGTGGTGGAGCAAGCAGCCTCCGCGCGGGCAGAGGTCTGAGGGGAGTTGCCGCTTGGGGTCGTCCGCGCGGGCTGAAGTCCGCGGCTCTTAGGTGTCCGCCGTCCGTAGAGACGTAGGATGCAACAGATAGGAAGGTGAGCACGATGCTAGCATATGGTTCGCTACTTGCCGCGGTGTCCTTGGGTTGGATCGTCGCCGGTATTGCGATTGTCGTCGGACTGGTCATCATCGCCGTGGTGATGCAGTTCTTCAGCCTTTGGCTCCAGGCGTACATGAGCAAGGCCAGCGTGGGCTTCACCGACCTGATCGGCCAGCGCCTGCGGAAGGTCAACTCCACGGTGATCGTGCAGTGCAAGATTCAACTGGTCAAAGCCGGTCTGCACGACGTCACCACCAATGACCTGGAGAGTCACTACCTGGCGGGCGGGCGCGTGCCGAACGTCAGCCACGCGATGATCGCCGCCCATCGGGCGAACATCGACCTGGACTTCCGCAAGGCGTGTGCGATCGACCTGGCGGGACGTGACATCCTCGATGCGGTGAACACCTCGGTGAACCCCAAGGTGATCGACTGCCCCAGCGAGACGTCGATGGGCGGTGGGACGGACAAGCTCGACGCGGTGGCCAAGGACGGCATCCGGTTGCTGGCCAAGGCCCGGGTGACCGTGCGGACGAATATCCGCCAGCTCATCGGCGGTGCCACGGAAGAAACCGTGATCGCCCGCACCGGCCAGGCTATCGTCAGCGCCATCGGTTCCAGCGAAACCTACAAAGCAGTGCTGGAAAACCCGGATAGCATCGCCCAGAAAGCTCTGGAAAGCGGCCTGGATGCGGGGACGGCGTTCGAGATTCTGTCGGTGGACATCGCCGACATCAGCGTCGCAGGTGTCGCCGGGGAGGCGAACGTCGGGGCGAAGCTGCAGGCCGACCAAGCCCAGGCTGACCTGCGCCGTTTCCAGGCGGAGGCGGAGAAACGCGCCGCAATGGCCCGGGCACGTGAGGCGGAGATGAGCGCGACGGTCGAGGAGAACCGGGCCAAGGTGGTGCTCGCCGAGGCGGAGGTCCCGCTGGCGATGGCTGAGGCGTTCCGTAGCGGTAACCTCGGCATCATGGACTACTACCGCATGAAGAACATCGATGCGGATACGGGCATGCGCCGGACGATCGGTGGCGACGATTCCAAGACCAGCGGTACTAAGGACGAGTAGCGCGATTGGGAGTCCTCTTCGTTGATGGAGCTGGAGTACATCCTGGCGCAAGGCCGCGACCTTGATTTCAGTAACCTGATCTACCTGGTTCTGGTCGTCTTGCTGCCGATGCTTGGCGGCTTGGGCAAGTGGATCCGCGATCGGTCGGCGGCGAAGGAAGAGGAGCTCGAGGAAATACCGGATCGGCCTGCCAACGTCCCCGCCGTACCGACCCGGCGTTCTCCGCCTGCCGCCCGACCGACGTCGGCGGGCCGCCGTCCGCCGCCCCCCGTCGAGGTGGAAGGGCGTCCGGAGGTTGTCATGGAGCGGGTCCTGGACGCGGCGTTTCCGGGCAGACGGAAACGTGCGGAGGCGCCCGAGGCCGCCGCGGGGAGGACCGTCGCCGCTGACCCACGGCACCACGATTCGCGTCGACCGAGACCGGCGCCGCGGGCCCGCCCGGTGAGCCAGCCTCCCAAGACCGGATCTCGTTCCCCACGTAGCCGAACCAGGAAGCGCTCACCGGAGGAGGAGATTCGCGCGGTCAAGAGGCAACTGAAGCAATCTCGCGAGGTTCAAGAAGTTGCTGATAGACACGACCTCGGTTCGATGAGTGGGCTTTCCGTGCGGGATTTACGCCGAGCGATCGTGCTGCGCGAGGTTCTCGGCCCGCCGCTAGCGCTACGCGACGCAGCCGAAACGTCCTAGGCAAGTACCGGGCGAGCTGCGGTCCGCGCCCACCTATCTGGGGGCATACTCTTGGGGAACACCGAGGGCAATCTGAACGAGTATCGTCAGCGGATCGACGAGTTTGATCGGCAGATCATCGAACTGCTGAACGAGCGAGCCGGGGTGGTCAGCGACATCGGCCGGCTGAAGTGCGAACGCGGCGCGCCCACCTACGCTCCCGACCGGGAGCGTGAGGTCCTCAACCGGATCAAGCAATTGAACGCAGGTCCGCTGTCGGAGCGGACCCTGGTGGCGATCTACCGGGAGCTGATGAGCGGATCATTCGTTCTGGAGCGTCCGCCGCGGGTCGCTTACCTTGGCCCTCAAGGGAGTTTCTCCCACTTGGCGGCGCTGCGCAAGTTTGGGGCGTCAATTGACTACGAACCCGTGCGGAGCATCGCCGCGGTCTTTGACGAACTCGAACGCGAGCACGTCGATCTGGGGCTGGTGCCCGTGGAAAACTCTTCCGGAGGCGGAGTGGTGGACACCCTGGACGCTCTGGTTCGCCGGGACGTGCTGGTGTGTGCGGAGGTGTACTTGAGCGTACATCTCCATCTGTTCGGCCTCACCGCGGTCGAGGACATCGAGACGCTGTATTCCAAGCCGGAAGCGCTTGCGCAGTGTCAGAAGTGGTTGGCCCAGACTGGCCTGTCGGAGAAGACGATTGCCGTATCCAGCACCGCCAAGGCTGCGGAACAGGCGAGTGGCGATCCCCAGTCCGCGTGTGTGGGAAGCGAGTTGGTGGGTCGGCTGCACGGACTGACAAGGTTGCGGGATCGGATCGAGGACAACCCCTCCAACGTGACCCGGTTCCTGGTTCTGGGCCGTACCCCGACCGAGCGGACCGGGGCGGACAAGACTTCGATCTGCTTCTCGACGGTGGACAAACCCGGAGCCCTGGTCGAAGTGCTGGACACGTTCCGCACCAGTGGGACCAACATGACCTACATCGAGTCGCGCCCCAACCAGCAGCGCAATTGGGAGTACGTGTTCTTCGTGGACCTCGAAGGTCACCTGACCGACGCTTCGGTCGTGCGGGGCACCTCTGCCGCCCGAGAGCACTGCCGCGAACTGCGCGTGCTGGGCTCGTTCCCCAAAGCCCAGGAGATTCTGTGAGTCCCACCCCGCCGACCGCAGGTGGTTCCGGAGAGCTTCCCCAGACGACAGTCGGTAGCGGGTGTCAAGGCGGTGAATCGACCGCCGCGGACGCAGGTCGCCATCTGGAGTGCTGCCCGAGGTGTGGTTACGCGCTTGAGGGGCTTCCCGTCGAGCATCGTTGTCCGGAGTGTGGTTTAGCCTACGACCAGGACACTCTGATTATCCGGCAAGCGGCCTTCACCCCTGTAATTGCCGTCGTTATGGGGTTGGCCTTTGTGGCCCTGGTGGTGATTGAGTTTACCGAGACGGGGCAGGATGCCTTCCTAGAGGGGCTGGGGTTTGGTGCGTTCGGCGTCGCGATGCTGGCCTTTGGACTGCGTAGTCTTGGCCGGCGCAACACCGCCGTTCTTTCGCACCAGGGTATCGAGTTCAGCGGTTGCGACAGTCTGCTGGGTAGTGGGCGATTGCCCCGGAGCGTCCGCTGGGCGGACATCGACCGGATTGAGGTATCGCGTTCGCGGGTGGACTCGAAGTTCGTGGGCCACGATGGTGAGATCATCGCCGAGCTTCTGGGGGACTTCTTCGGAGGGTCAGACCGAGCGACGCAATTCACCCGGATGACCGTCGAATGGCACGCACGCTTCGGGCGCGCCGGACGCTCTTGAGCACCGGCTGCGGCGTGCGCTGACCACGCTATCTGCTATCGTGTTTCGCGGTCTTATCGACCTGAAGCTGGACGAGTTCGCGGGTCACCGGCTCGTTCGCGTTGGGGGACTTCGCCGCACATGAACCGGCGCGGTGGCATCCGCAGCCGGATTCGGGCCGACGGACGATACCCCAGGTTCGATAAGCGATGTAAAGAACCGCCAGGGCTACGGCGAAGATGACGATGGCGTCTTGCATGAGCACTCCGCAGGGTGGTCAGACGAACATTCCACTGACGCGAAACGTGACGAAGGCGGCGACGTAAGCCAGCAAGGTCATAGAGGCGAAACTGAGCGCCGGCCAGCGCCAGGAATTCGTCTCGCGCTTGATCACCGCCAACGTGGCTCCGCACTGCATGCACAGAGCGAAGAAGACCATTATCGAGAGCGCCACCGGAACACTGTAGACTTGGCGCCCGTCCGGCCAGGTGGCGGCCTGCATCGCGTGGCGAAGGTCGCCGAATCCTCCGTCGGCGTCCTCGCTGAGGTTGTAGATGGTCCCCAGGGTGGAGATGACCACTTCGCGGGCCGGGAATGAGGCGAGCACTGCGGTACCGATCTTCCAATCCCAGCCGAGGGGTTCCACGACCGGTTCGACCGCCCGTCCGACGCGTCCGAGCACGCTCTGGCGGAGGTACGCGCCGGACTCGTCGCTATCGATGCGCCGGAGTTCGGCGTCTCTCCCTGCCTCCAGGCGAACGAGGGCGTCGTCGCCTTCCTCGGTATCCAGAGCGGCGAACTCGTGCTGGGCCTCGACCTCGGCGCGACGCTGCTCAAACTGGATCCCGATCGCCGTTGGCCGCGGGTAGTACCCCAGCGCCCAGATGACAATCGATACCGCGAAGATGATCGTGCCCGCCCGGATGACGAATTCACGAGCACGTTCATAGACTCGGTAGAGCACGGTTTTGGGTGACGGACACTTGTAGGATGGCAGCTCCATCAGGAAGGCGCGGGTTGCTCCGCGGAACACCACCCGGCGAAGAAACCACGCGGCGACGATCGCCACGGCGATCCCCACCATGTACATCGCGATCAGCACCAGGGTCTGCAGCCCAACCACCCCCCCCAGCAGCGGCCGGGCCGGAATGAACGCGGCGATGAGCAGCACGTACACTGGCAACCGCGCGCTGCAGCTCATTAGTGGAGCTACCAAGATGGTGACAAAGCGGTCCGCGCGGTGCTCGATCGTCCGCGTGGTCATGATCCCAGGGACAGCGCAGGCGAACGACGACACCAACGGGAGAAACGCCTTCCCGTTCAGCCCACACAAAGCCATGAACCGGTCCAGCAGAAACGCTGCTCGGGACAGGTAACCGCAGTCCTCCAGGATCGCCAAGAAGAGAAACAAGATCATGATCTGCGGCAGGAACACGAGCACTGCTCCCACCCCACCGACCACCCCGTTGACCAGCAGGCTTTGCAGAGCTCCCTCCGTCGTTCGGGCGGCTACTTGCGCTCCGGCGGCGGTGCAAAGCGCTTCGATACCATCCATCACCGGCGCAGCCCAGGCGTAGATCGACTGGAATACGACGCCCATGATCAGGATCAGGAGCATCGGACCGAACACCGGATGCGTCGCCACCCGATCAGCCATGTCCGAGCGCGAGTTCACCCGAGCCCCTCCCGCATCCACCGCTCGCTCGATCACCCCCTCGATCCACCGATACCGAACCTCCGCCTCAATGTGCGCCGGATTCAGCCCCGCATCAGCCAGCCGGTTGCGCCGGATGGACAACTCCTCCACCCGGTGTTGGCCGCCGGGGCCGTCCGCCAGCCGTTTCTCCCCGAAGCCTTCCGGTTCCAGCAGCACCTGAAGCAACTCGACGTGGGAGAGCGGCGGATCGCCCGAGCCGGTTTGCGCGGAACCGAACACCCCGCGCAGATCTTCGATCTCGCGCACAATCTCGTCGGGCATCTGCGGGTAACTCGAGGGTGGATCCGCCCCGATGCTCTGCACCACGAGCTGCTTGAGCTGCTCGATTCCCTGGCCCCGCGTCGCCACCACCGGAACCACCGGGACGCCCAACGCCTGCTCCAGGGCGCGGGCGTCAATGCGGATGTTGCGCGATTCCGCCAGATCCACCATGTTCAACGCGATTACCACGGGGATCCCCAACTCGAGGAGTTGGCTGGTCAGAAACAGGTTGCGACGGAGGTTGACCGCATCGACCACCGCGACGACGAGGTCCGGGCGCCCTCCGGTTCCTCGACCGGTCAGGGTGTCGATCACCACCATCTCGTCGTGTGAACGCGCCGAAAATCCATACGCTCCCGGCAGGTCGATCACCAACACGGGACGATCGCCCCGTTCGGCCACCGCCAGGCGTCCGGTCTTCTTCTCCACGGTGACGCCCGGATAGTTGCCCACCCGCTGGCGATACCCGGTCAACTCGTTGAACAGCGTGGTCTTGCCCGTGTTCGGATTGCCGGCGAGTGCCACAACCGCGGCACTCGCCGAGGTGGGATCGGCGACGTGTTGGGTTTTGAGAGACAAACCGCTGCTCCAGCTTTGCGCACACCTGGTTCTTGGTACCGCCTGCACCAACGCGCAGAGCATCGGGTCGTCTACAGCAATGGAAGCTCCCTACTTCAAGGGAGCCAAGTGGACAGAATCCTGGAGGGCGGCGCCCACGCTAAGCCGGGTGTGTTCGATTCGCAGGATGCATGGGCTCCCCGCACGCAACATCTCCACCGTGGCCCCACGGACCAAGCCGAACTCCGCCAGTCTGCGCGTGGTTCCGTTGGTGTCATCCAGCCGCGTAATCAGGCCCACATCGCCGGCCCGGAAGGCGCGCAGCGAAACCGGTTCGGTCGAATCCGACGAATGCCCCCCGGTGGTACTCATGGACCCCGCACTCCTCTTAAGGTTCCTTGACGGCCTTGGCGTCTTCACGACAACTTTCGGCGACGATGTCCGACACGCATTCGGTCTCGCGCGCCGGGCAGGCCAACGGGTCTTCCTTGCAGCCATCCTCGAACCGGTCCCATCCCTCCCGGAAGCTCGCCGAGCGCGGGTCGTTGTCCCAGTAGTAGCGCAGAAACTGGGCCAGTCGCTCAGCGGTCGCCAGGCTGATGAGGTGCTCGATCTTGCACGCGTCCACCTCGGCTTCTTCCGTGGGGATATCCAGAACGTCCAGGAAGAACTTGCGCATCAGGAAGGCGCGGCCTCGCACCGAGGAAGCGATTCGCTCCCCTTCTCCGGACAGCTTCAAAAAGCGGTTCTCGTCCTCGACGACTATGCCCCGCTGCTTCAGGGACTTGAGCGTCAAAGATGCGCTCCCCCGGGTGATGTTGAGCATCCGCGCCACATCCGAAACCCGGGCGTAACCGTGACGTTCCAGGAGCTCGACGATCGCCACGATGTGGTGCGCAGCAGAATGCGAGATGGGGTTCTGCTCAAACTGCTTCCAGACATCGTCCATCCGCGATCACCCAATCCCAGCACACAGGATACGAACTGTTGTATAGTATGCCAAACATATCGGCAGGCTGTCAATGCCACGACTGGTCAATAGTCGATTCCTCATTCAAGAGAGACTGCGAAACGCCGTAACCTCTTTGTCTGTAACGTATTACGGAACCAGTCGGTCGTCGTGAGATCGGGTCCGATAACCGGCATGTGTCGATACCGGACGATCACAAGCGCAGGAGGCTGAACTCCCCCGGGCCGAGCGTGGCGGAGAATCTGCCGCGGGCCATCCGGCACGACGGGGCCTGCGACGAGGTGTGCAGCAGGATTTCGACCCGACGGCGGGCGCGGATCGCCGGTGGGAGGCTGCCCAGCACAACCCGGCGGGCGGACTTGAAATCCAGGTTGGCCACCGCGATCAGTCCACCCCGACGCCGATCGACCAGGAAACCACTGGCGATCATCCGCTTGGCGTTCACCAGGACCTTCGGGGCAAAGTGGTTCGACGGCGCAGCTAGGTCCCGAACGTAGCGGGTCCGCAGTTCTGCAACGCGGGTGAGCAACTCGACCATGGCGGGGGCGCCCGCGTTGGACCAGTGCAGGGCAAAGGGATCGAAGAACGCCAACTTCCCGTAGAGAGGATCGCCTCGGTTCAGGGCGAAGCGATCGCGCGGCGTCGCATCCAGTCCCAGGTTCATCGGCTGACGTTCGAGACATTCCGCTCCGGAACTAATGAACGGTACAGCCCGGGGAAGAAAAGCATTCAGCACCGCCATCGCCCGGGCGAACGGTCGTCCACCTGGGCGCGTTACCGCGCGCGGCGTGTCCGGCGTTTCCGCCGTGGCCAAAGCAGGGACCTTGAGATCGCGCAGGCAGCCGTGGACAAACTCGTGGACCAGGCCCTCGTGCGGGCGCGGCTCCATGTACCAGCTTGGGCCGATCAGAACATTGTATCCGGCGCGGTGTACCTTGGCGTGGTTCTGGATGCCCAACTCTTCCGCCATGAAGCAGAAGTCCGGATCCAGTTTGCGCGGGCGTTCGAGGATCATCTCCTCGAGCGGTTTGGGCAAGGCATGAGCCATGTCGACCCGCGCCCCATCGATACCGAACCTCTGGTAGAACGGGAGAATGCCCGCGACCGCGTTCCAAAGCCCCCGGTTTGGGCGGCGTCCGGGGCAGAGGCTGGCTTTGGCGACGTCAAAAAGCACGTAGGGGGGTTGGCTCTTCGCGTTGCGCAGATGCTTGACTGCGGCGGCGGGGTGGTCGAGGAACATGCGCAAGTACGTTATGTCCGACCACGGCGGTTGAGTGTCATTAATCACGTCGCTGAACCCGGGCGGGGTGATGACCCCGAACTCCCGGGCGATCGCGGCGACCAGGTTTCGCGGCGGCTTCTTCCTGGCGGAGGCGACGAAGCGCTGCCATCTGGCTGGGTCAGTGACGCTCGGGGCGTGGCGGAACTTGGCTAGGTGGGCGCGGACCTCCTCGGGAGCATAGATCTCGTGCATCCTCGAAGGAATCGGGTTGTTGTACGTGACTCCCGGAAGTCGTGGAGCGGCGTAGGACTTCTCGGCGCGTCGATCGATCCAGTAGAACCACTCGGGATGGTCCAACAGCCAATCGTTATCTCGGGCGGCGGTACGCGGGGCGAGATCGACCATCACCCGAATGCCCAGCCGATGGGCAGCTTCGACGAACGCGCCGAACTCGAGATCGATGTCCGACGGATCACTACTGAGCAATCGGTCGTGAAGCCGCGGCTCCAACTGGGTGAAGCTCTTGGCTGAGTATGGGCATCCCAGCGTGCCCTTGCGGAACAGATCGCTGTGTCGACCGATCGGCAGCATGTAGACCACGTTCACCCCCATCCGCCGCAGTAGCGGCAGCAGCAGGATGGATTTGAGGAACGTCCCCGATTCGGTGAATCTCGTTGAGGTAAGCTTGCCGTTACCGTCGTGGTCCCAGGCGGTGGTCATGCGCACGAGCATGCCGTAGATGGTGGCGGTGCGGATCCAGTCGCCGGCGCGGCGGTTCTTGCGGCCGTCGCGGACCTTGAGGGGACCGGCTGTCCGGACTCCTTCGATTCGCGACAGGCTCTTGCCGCCCAGCCCGCGTCCTGACTGGACGGGGAGGACCACCCGATCAATGCACTGAACGAGGTAGTCGTAGGGATCGACGCTTATCTCTCGTCCGGCGGAGCGGGTTTGCCCCGGATACTCCCAGCAGTGCCACAGTCGCGGGATACGGTAGGTGCGTATTCGCGACTGCTGACCCCGGTTGACCAGTCGGTTTCGCAATTCGTGAAGGTAGTTTGGCATCGTGGGTCAGGCTCCGTGCTTATAAACCGGGGGTGTTTTTCTCATCGCCGGATGTATGGTGCCGGGTTATATTCACAAGGTCAAACGGGAGACACGAGTCCTACCAGCGGAGGCAGGCGTGATGCACGCATCGGATGGCCGATCGCCCAAGCGGCGGATGTCGGGGTGGATTAAGCTCCTGCTCGTCTTGGTGGCGCTGGCGGCCTTCTTTGGAGTGGTGATCCTGATCTTCGATCAGGTCGGGCAATCGGCATTGCGGGCGGAACTGGAGGCTATCGAGGAAGCGGGCGAACCGGTCACCCTCGAAGATCTGGAGGCGCGTCGGAAGTCGATCCCCGATGAGCAGAACGGCGCCCTGGTGATGGTCGAGGTTCGGGACGTGCTGGACGGGCTTTCGTACCCAGAGGATCGGGAGCTGCCGCTCTTGGGCCGTGCGCGTCTGCCCCGCGTACCGGTTCGGTTGGAAGCGGCGGTCGTCGAGCGGACGCGTGCATTTGTCGCCGAGCATGGCGATCTCGTCATCAAGCTGCGCCGGATGAAGGACTACCCCGTGGGGAGGTTTTCCTACGTGATACCCGTGGATCCGATGGCCATCTTCAATGCACATCCCGAGTGGAAGACGGTGCGGATTGCGGCCAAGGTGTTGGCGTTGGACGCCATGATGCAGGCTCTA